>JAAUPS010000292.1 GCA_012033015.1 Phormidesmis sp. RL_2_1 | reverse complement strand
AGATGCCAGCTCATCACAAATGGCGCTGAGTTGACCTCGAAAACCCTGAAACGATTCTAGCTTTTCATAGGAAGGTTTTTTTCTGGCTTGACCCAACTCAGGATTTGCCTGTTTAGGCAGCTTAGAGCAAAGATAGCTAGCAGCTTTCACAATAGCAGGATCAATATTTTGAAAGTGTTGAGGATCTAATAAATAGCGAGCCTTTTCTATAGCTTGCCAATCGGCGCTAATGCCTTTTTCTGCCAAACAAGACAAAAGCACGTTTAAGTGTTCACTGTCTATGGATATCACTTGCGCAATTTTACGAAGATACTGCTTCTCCGACTCTTCTACAGATCCATCGACCGTAGCCAGTTTACAACCGAGCCCTAGCATTAACACTTTCTCAGAATTCGATAGTGTATGCACCAGAGTTTTCAAAGCGTCCGGCTGCATGTATATTTTATTTCTGGCAATGTTTTGAAGCATTAGCCCAATCATTTTGCTCGTGCTGCTTTCAGGCAAAACGAACTGGCTCAAGATCTTTTTAAGATAAATTTTCTCTTGTGTATCTAGTTTTTCATCTGCGTAACTGACACCGACTAACACCGTCGAAAGAGAAGCTAAAAACATCACACGGTGCGTTAAGTGATGACTCTGAATTTCTTGGCCTGTAATCTGCGTCAGAATTTCGGCACTGCTTAAATTGATGACAGATAGTGTTGAAGTCATTTTCAGTATTCAAGAAAAGGTCAAGCGAAATCCCTATAAAAGACGTATTACGCAAGCAAAACTGTGTTATGTATTCGCGTAATATGGAGTTTATTTTTAAGTAAAATTAAGTAAAAAAGTTGACAAGTAGGTAGTCATAAGTAAACAGATTTATGGACAGAGGAGAAGCCTATTTACCGTCACTTAATAACCGCTCTTACTTTAGGCTGCCTTCTTATACAGTAGAGTTCCCCCCATTAGCTAGAGCTATAACTATTTCTGGCGGATGGCGTAGGAGACAAAAAAGAGAGAGGGTGCAAAACCGGCTGATTTTATTACTCCGGTGGATAAATAGTAGCGAGCTTTTGCGAAAGACCTCTGCCATGAGGCTTACAGAGCAATTTTCTCGAATCTATCAAGTCGCCGGGCGGGGTAATATAGCAACCGCCACATAGGTTCGTACGTTATCTAGGAGAGAGACTGTATCGAATTTTGTGTAAGCGGTCTAAAAGCCTATCCATTCAAGGAGACCGCAACGGTAGCTTTGAGCCGATTCTGGTGCCCAAGCATCAACGCCGCATCGCCGGGCTGGACGAGAATATCCTGGCGCTCTACGCTAGAGGCAACAGTACCCGCGCCATCAGCGCACAGCTAGAGGAACCCTACCTTATGAAAACTTTTGCGATGAAAACGTTTACGCTCAATGATGGTACCCAAATACCGGCATTTGGGTTGGGTACTTGGAAATCTCCTGCCGATGAAGTGCGACAAGCTGTTAAAACAGCGCTTGAACTAGGCTATTGCCATGTCGATGCTGCCTGGATTTATCAAAATGAACAGGCGGTGGGCGAAGGTATTAGCGCAGCGATTGGCTCAGGTGCGATCGCCCGCGAATCGTTATTTGTAACCTCTAAACTATGGAACACATTTCACCGCCCCCAAGATGTTGAAACCGGCTGCCGAGAAACTTTAAGCGCCCTTGGCCTAGACTACCTCGATCTTTACTTAATGCATTGGCCCGTTGCGTTTAAGCCCCAAGCCTCACAGCACAAAAATCCTGAAGATTTTTATTCGCTCGATGAGCTGCCCCTTTCTCAAACCTTCGAAGCCATGCTCAAGCTACGGGAAAAAGGACTAGCCAAAAGCATCGGCGTCTCAAATTTTACCCCCTCAAAATTGCAGCGCATCATCACCGAAACCGGCGTCGTCCCTTCTGTGAACCAAGTAGAGCTGCATCCTTACAACCCACAAAATGAGCTGTTGGCCTACTGCCAAGCCCAAGGCATTCGCCTGACAGCCTACTCACCGCTAGGCTCAGGCGATCGCCCCGACAGCATGAAGCAAAAGGACGAACCTCCCCTACTCGACAATGAAACCGTTAACGCGATCGCCCAAACAGAAAATCTCTCCGCCGCGCAGCTTTTAATTGCCTGGGCAATCGATCGAGGCACTGTCGTCATTCCCAAATCGACCCATGCCAGTCGCCTTGCAGAAAACTTAGCCGCTGCCACCCATACCCTTTCAGCAGAGGCCAGAGCAGCTTTAGATGCCATTGATATTCAGTATCGTTACGTGAGCCCGAGCATGTGGTTTTTCCCCGGTATTACCTATCAAGGAGATAGCTTTTGGTGCTAGTGCTTTAGAGCCAACCATTTGGGCCATGCATCAGGTCATAAACATTGGCCATAAACATTGGCCATAAACATTGGGCATAAATATTGAGCATAAATATTGAGCATAAATATTGAGCTTAGAACAGCACTCTCCTATGCTGTCGCTGCCTCAGTGTGCTTAAGATTTTTTTCGTAGCAAAGATCACAAAAACTGGTGAATGGGGCTGTTTTACTAGAAAAGTAAAGTGAGACAATCTGTGGCAGCGGTCATGAGAAGTTTCAAGATTCCTCCAAAAGGGGCCTGCAAACAGGATCCCTCAAAAAAAGTGATCAGCAGCCCAAGGAATTAGCCAAAAAGTGAAGGCTTTAGCTATCCCGTGCCTCTTTAGCTTCTTGTCCCAATGAGGTCGGTGGCAGCAGGATAGAACATACCCCCGCCGCCGAAATTACAGGGGTTGAAAAAGCAAGCTGGCTTTTGCCCATTGGCTGATCACCTAGGGCTCAGCCCCGATGCGGCAGAAACTACCCTAATCGTCGATATAGACTCGCTGGTTCAACGTTTTCAACCTTCAAACTTTTAGGAGAAAAATTAGGTCAATGGAACATACCATCTTTTCCTGGGGAATTATTATTTTCCTGCTAGGAACCTTGGGTATCGGCGTCTGGGCCTCTCAACAAATTAAAGGCGATAGCGTTAATTTTTAGTGGCAGGCAGGGGGTTAGGCCCTACCGTTAGCCTCTGCCACGCTCATGGCCCAATCGGTAGACTCTAATGCCACCTTAGGCAATGCCGATTTATCCGCAGAATTTGGATTTTGGGCTGGTGCGGCTTTACCCGTCGGCTATCGCTGTGCTTGTTCTTAACCGGAACTTTCTTGGCCAAACCCATGAATCGCATGGGGCTGATTACCATTCCTGATTTTTATCGCGTTAAATATGGCCGCGCTGTAGAACTGATTGCCGCCTGCATTATGTCGATCAGTTTTTCGTTTTTATTGGCAGGTAACCTAGTCGCTGGAGGCTTTATGTTCCAAACTTTTTTGGGCACAAGCTACTTCGGAGGCATTACCTTGCTAGCGGCATTGGTGTTTGCCTACACCGTATCAGGCGGTCTCTTTGCTGTTGCCTACACCGACGCGGTGCAGATTGTGATTGCCCTGGTAGGTTCTATCAGCCTGCTCTTTTATGTGATCAGCAATTTTGGTCTGACCATTGCCCCTGGTACTGGGCCTTTGGCTCTAGAGCAACTGACCTCAGTAGGCGCAGGCGCTATGATTAACTGGGCCAGCATTTTGGCACTGGGTTTAGGCAACATGGTGGCGATTGATTTTATGGCCCGAATTTTTGCATCAGAGAGCCCAGAAACCGCTCAAAAATCTTGTTATGTAGCAGCGGCAGGTACCTTGATTGTGGGCTTACCGTTTTCGGTGGTTGCCCTTTCTGCCAATAGCATTCTTGAACAAGTTGGGGTAGTTGCAGATGGGCCGGTACTCTTTGTGCTGTTGCAAAATGTGATTCCCCCAGTTTTAGGATTGCTGGTGCTAGCAGCCATTCTATCGGCTTCGCTCTCTACAGCAGATGGCGCAATATTGGGCACGTCGTCGGTGATGGCTCACAATGTCTTTGGTATTCGCCATGGGTCGGGGCCTTCAGGTGGCGGCGATCGCCTGCTGCTAGTGACGCGGTTATTCGCCATTGTGATTACCCTTTTGGGCGTATTTTTAGGGCTGCGCGTCCCCCAAACAGGGGTGCTGCTATTGCTAGGCTTTGACCTAGGCTTTGCCGGACTAGTAGTGCCTTTGCTGGGCGGATTATTTTGGCCTCGTGCCACCCGGCAGGGCGCATTGGCCTGCATTATCGCAGGCTCAATCACCCGTTTGGTTCTCTTTGCCTTGATGCCCACCATGTTTGGCATTGAGAACACGCTATTGCATATTCCCAATGGTCTTTTCACGCCTGATTTTGATGGGTTTCCTACCCTGATTAGCCCGATTGTGGGTTTGATTGCTTTTGCAGTTGTCTCCCATATCACTTACAAGCCAGTAAGCTTTGCCGAGGCACAGGTCAAGCTCCGTGAGAAAGTTCGTGCCCTGTAAGGTTTAGATCAGGGCTAAAAGGGATAGATGTCCAAAGAGATCACCTCGATAGATCTCCAAAGAGATCACCTCGATAGAGATGATCTCTTTGGAGATGATCTAAAAGGGATATATAAAGGGGCGATCGCCACCGTAACTATTCCATACAACAGATTCAACGGTATCCCCACCCGCAAAAAGTCAGAGAACTTGTAGCCCCCCCGGCCCACACACCATTAAATTGGTTTGGTAGCCAATTGGGGTCGCAAAGCTGGCCGAAGCTCCCACCATAATGCTGATAACAAAGGGTATGTGGCTCACCCCTAGCTGGGTAGCCAGAGAAAACGCAATCGGGAAAATGAGTGCCGCTGCCGCATTGTTAGTGATGATCTCAGTGAGCACTGTGGTGACGGCATAAACGGCCGCTAGCGCTAGCCATGGATTGTTACCGGCAATGCTAATCACCTTGGTGGCTAGGGTTTCAGCCGCTCCACTAGAGTCTAATGCCTGCCCCAATGCCAACGCTGCCCCAATCACCATCAAAACTGACCAGTCAATACTGCGCATCGCCTGCGCGGGTGAGCAACAGCCTAGCAGCAGCATACCTACAGCAGCCAGCACAGCCGCTTGCAGCATACTCAACCAACCTAAGGCAGCCAACAACACCATCGCGATCGTTAGGCTGAGGGCAATGGGCGATCGCCCATGCCGCATCGGTTCAGAATCGGGCACGCTGCTCACCAAATAAAAATCGCGTGAGATTCGCCGTTCATTGACAAAATCGGAAGAGGCTTCGAGCAAAAGCGTATCGCCTGCGCGCAAGCGGATATCACCAATTTTGCCCGTGAGGCGATCGCCATTGCGCGCTGCTGCAACCACAACGGCATTGTATTGCGTGCGAAATTTTCCCTCTCGCACCGTCTGCCCGACCAAGGGGCAGGTATTAGAAACCACTGCCTCAATCAAACTGCGCTCCGCAGGCGAGCCATTTAGCTTCGTCACTTGATCAGTTGCAGGCTGAAGCCCTCGAATGCGCTGTAAATCTAAAATAGAATCGACTACCCCGACAAACAACAACTGATCATCACTTTGTAAAACCTCCTGGGGGCCTACCGCTCGTAGCACCTGTGGCCCCCGGCGAATCTCGGCCAAATAAAGATTGGGCAAGTGCCGGAGTCCTGCTTTTTCTACCGTTTTGCCCACAAGTGGACTGTCGGGAATCACCCGCATTTCCACCGTGTACTCGCGCAGATCATCTGTATCGCTTAGGGCAGCTTGACGATCGGGTAACAGCCACGGCTGAACTACAAACAAAAACAAAAATCCAAGCAGACCACAGGGCAAACCCACCCAAGCAATATCAAACATTTTCAGGCCGCTGTTTCCGGTTGCATCTATGAGCAGACCGTTAACCACTAAGTTAGTGCTCGTGCCAATTAAAGAAAACAGGCCGCCAAAAATCGCCGCGTAGCTTAGCGGAATCATCAGCTTAGACGGGCTAAAGCGCAGCTTGCGGCACCAGTCGTTCACCACCGGAATAAACATCGCCACCACCGGCGTGTTGTTGAGAAAAGCGCTAGCGCCCATAACCGGTAGCATTAAGCGCACCAAAGCCCTGCTAGGCGTTTTGGGCATTCCCAACACCTGCTGCGAAACCCACTGCAAAGCGCCCGTTTGCTGCAGTCCGGCCACGACGATGTAAAGCACCGCCACAGTGACCATACCAGAATTACTAAAACCTGCTAGGGCCGCCTTTTCATCTAAAACACCGCTCAAAAATAAAACGGCGGCTGCGCCCAAAAATATAACGTCGGCAGGCAAAGTGGTCAGGGCGTTGCCACAAAAAGGCCGCAATAATCACACCGATC
>JAAUPS010000291.1 GCA_012033015.1 Phormidesmis sp. RL_2_1 | reverse complement strand
CATTCGATGAACTTGAGCATGACTTCTGAAAGCTGCTTGAGTCTAATTTTCTATTTATTGCCGATAAGTCTCACTACCTAGATTCTAGGTGCATCACATATGGGATTTATAGCCCAACCAGAGACTACTTAAAACTTCTTGTGAGATAGTGCTTCCGAGCCTATGACACTCGGTTCCAGTTTTCCGATTGCAGGGAAACTGGACAGCGGAAAAAAGTTTCAAGCGACAGATGCTTAAACATGCAGCGCAATACACCTGAGTCAAGAACAAGGCTTCTGACCACTTACATTTTACAATTCTAGAATTGTAATTCGTATGATTTTGAAATATTCCTAGAATTTTTAACGCTTCTAATATAGACTATGGCCGCAGGCTTCAGTAATACGCTACGAAGACGATGCCACAAAAAATCATTTCGATTATGTCAAACAGTGGGGGGCGTGGGTAAAACCACTCTTACTGTAAATCTTGCCTATCAGTTAGCTAAACAGGACAAAACCGTTGCAATGTTTGGGCTAGACCCTAACGGATCTCTTACCCTTTTTTGTGGGCTAGATGATCCACCTCCAGAACAAACAATGGACCACGTGCTGCGTTCAGACTTTGATGGCAAATATCCGCTGTTTCCTGTCTGGCGAGACCGGATTGACGGTGTAGATGCTTGCTTAGGTGGCTTACCACTTACCGAAACAAGTCAACGATTAGTCTTAGATAAGCGTGGCTCTTACCTTTTAGCCGACGCACTAGAAGACCATCCCTTACCACACGATTTTGTTCTAATTGACTGCCCAGGAACTATTGAACATCTGCACGTTGCAGCCCTATCAGCCAGCACAGACGTCCTGATTACTCTTAAACCGGAGGATAAGGATATGGATGCAATGGCTAAACTGCTTGAGTGGATTAGTGCAACGCGAACGGAACTCAGACTAAGACCAACTCCAAAAATTATGGGTGTCGTACCTAATGGTGCGAAAAATAGGGCTATGCACCGTGACAACCTTGGACTTTCCAATATGCAGGGACTGCCTGATATCATGCGGCACATGCAGATTCAACTCTTTCCTACGTTGAAAGATAGTGCCTACATTGCAAATGCTGCAGCCGCTGGACTTCCTTTGGGACTTTATAGGTCTGGCGACCCCAGCAACCAGATTTACAAAAAGATTGCGAACACCATAGCTGAGGAGATGTAGTAAAGACATGGCACGAATGAGCAAACGATCTATGACAGCAATGTTTGGGGGAGCAGTATCTGCACGAGAAGGCGAGACAATTACCCAACTGAAAGAGGAAATTGAAAGCTTAAAATCTTTGTCAGATCAATCTTTCAAGCTATCAGTAGACGATATACAGCCGCTTCAACTGCCCGGAAAACTGAAGCAACCAAGGCTTTATTTCGATCCTCAAAAAATGGAGAGGCTTAAGCAGTCTATTCAAAAGCATGGTGTACTAGAACCTATCTTGGTAAGACCCAGCACTAAGGGGCGTTACGAAATTATTAGTGGGGAACGACGCTGGCGTAGCTGCTGCGCTTTGGGGATGAAGGACATCCCAGCAATTGTTCGCGATATGGGTGATGCGATCGCGCTCGAAGCGGCATTAATTGCTCACCTACTCAATGAGGAAATCACTCCTGTTGAGCAAACAGAAAGCATTCTTAATCTACTGTCACTTCACTTGGACATGCCTATTGAAGAAGTAAAGGCTAATCTCCATCGAACAAAAAATGTGAGTGCTTCAGTCTCAAACAAAGAAGGATTTGAAAAAGATGCTCTCGCGGTTGTAACCGAAACATTGAAAGAGTTTGGCATGAAGCTTTCGAGCTTCGTCTCTAATCGGTTACCTATGCTTAATCTATCTCCTGAAATATTAGATGCTGTACGGGAGGGTAAGCTCTCACCTACGAACGCCGTACTTTTAAACAGGCAACCTTTTGAAATGCATGCAGAGCTTATTGAAGATGCTGCTGGTCTTACTAAGCAAGATTGTATGGTACTAGTCAAAGAATTAGAAAAAGAAAGAGCACAGAAACATCCATCACCACAACCGTCGATTTCCGATACTGTTTTTGCTCGCATCAAAGCGGTTAGAAAAAAGAAATCATTACTTCAATTAGAACAGGCACAAAAGAAGCTCAAAGAGATAGATAGACTCCTACAGGAAATAGAGGAACTCAATAATCGAGTAGATTAAAATTCTAGAATTTTAGTTAAGTACAATTGTACGCACTGGAGCTGTTTTGATGAAGCCGTGTAGCAGGAGTTCGTTCGGGCCAAATTGGAATCACCTGACGCTGGGTGCGTGATCCGAATGAAATGCCGAAGCAAATGAAGCGCATGAAAGACAGGGGTTTGAGAGTGATCCAAAAGCTGATCTTACGTATGGAGATTCATGTTCCGGTAGTCATACAAGCAATTTCATTCCAGTCGTTTATCTTCGTTCATTATGTTGGAAGCCGGTCAAGTATTTCCTATCAAGTTCAAGGACCGAGAATTCAGAGCTGTCATCATCGATCCAGATGGCTTTGGATTTAACCGACCGACAATTGGCGTTGGCTACCGTTCGATGAGCCGACACACTGACGTACCTGTCAATACTATTATCCAGCGAGTGGTTGATATCGAACCTGAAGGGGGTGATCCAAATACTGGAGGGAAGTTCCTGAAGCTTCCGTCTGGCAAGCTTTTTAGGGTGATCCAAATCTCGGGAAATGATGGAAATAACTACAGCGTTATAGAGATCGCTGATTGGGTTGACTTAGTCAGCGACTGGGCTAAGAATCCAGGCAAATTACGGGTAAAAGCCAAGAATGGGCTGATCGATTTTCTAGCTTGGTTTGCGGCTGAGGGTCTGTATTCAGAGGCATATACATTTCTAAAACAGACCTATACTCGCGAGGACAGCGAAAGAATCCAGCAGTGGCTGGTAGCCAGACAAGCAGGAAAACCAGCGAGAAAAGACTGGGCTTACGCAATTTCAGAACAGGGTGGAAATAGTCCCTACAAGTTTGGCAAGTGGACAAACTATATCTACAAAGGTCTGTTTGGTATGGATGCAGCCACGATGAAAAAGCTATGGGAGGCTCCAGTATCGGGTAGCCGCAATGTCGCCAGAAACTATATTCCTGAAACAGTAGGAATTGAGATGGTCGAGTACTGCGAAAAACTTGTAGCCATATTTGAGCTTGAGGATTTGGAAAAGGCTCATGATGAAGCTATAAGAATGACACAAATGAAATTTAGACAGCGAATTGGGATAGACGGATTGAGCAGGCCGTGAATGTCTGTGTAGGGCTACAGGAGAGTTGTTCACTATACCCAAACTACGCGGTTCAGCTATCTACTACAATCCTTTTCTCCTCTCGTTCTGCTGATATATAGCCGTTTGCCTAGACATCTACGGCCATTGAGTAGCAATGGAACATAAACCTGCGCTAAGGCTGAAACCACTGATACATATAGGTTTCAAGAACAGAATTTTGAAGCTGCTTCAGAGGTGTTTCTCTGTACTAGTTGAACCTTACCCTAACTGGTACAGAAAAATAGAACGGTATACCAAGGATTTCTGCATATTTCTATGACTTCGGCAGGAGTGACGTCTACTTCGGCACCCCTCGAACCAGGGCCGAATTAAGGTAACTCAAACAGGTAATAAAAGCATGATGGCATGGCCCTCGAAAAAGGGCAAAAAGGAGGATAGATCTGCCTAAGCCGTTTCGGTACCAGCCGACTTAGGAACCGACTTCTCGTCGGTCGGCATTAGTTTGCTGGTGAGCTTGCGCATCGATTCGCCTCGCAGCGAGATCCGAACAGAATCATGGACAATGCGGTCAAGGATGGCATCGGCCAGGGTCGGGTCGAGGATCTTTTGATGCCAGTCAGCGACAGGGAATTGAGAGGCGAACAAGCAGGAGGCTTGACGATAGCGGTCATCGAGAAAGTCGAGCACTTCCCTAGCATCGTTGGCTGAGAGAGGGTCTCTGAGCCATTCATCCAAAATGACTAACTCAAAAGATGCCAACTGCTTACGAAGCTTGGGAAAAGAGCCGTCAGCTTTGGCAAACTTGAGTTCGGTGAGCAGCTCAGCGGTTTTGAGATAGCGTACCCGCAGCCCTTGTTTACACAGATGGTCGGCCAGGGCACAGGCGAGGAAGGTCTTGCCGACACCGGTGGGGCCAGCAATGATCAAGTTGAGATGCTGATTGACCCAATGACCCTGAGCCCACTGCAAGAAGTGAGCCTTCTGCAACCCCCGAGGCACTTCGAAATTTATTTCCGACAAGGATGCGCCGATAAAGAGATGTGCCTGCTTCAGCCGTCGTTGTAGGCGTTGATTTTGACGTCGGATGAACTCGCGTTCAACCAGTAGGGCAAAGCGCTCATCGAAGGACAGATCCTGATAGGACGGCTGGCTCTGTTGTTCTTGCCATGCTTCTAGCAGGCCATTGAGTTTGAGATTGTGGAGATGTTCAATCGTTTGTTGCATGATGGAGATGAAGATAAATAGCTGGGTTAGTGGTAGTAAGTCTGGCCGCGCAGGTTGTCATGGTCTAGCGGCACCGCAGGCGGGTCTTCTGCTGGCAGTGGGAGCTGGTCACGGTTCGTTTTGAGAAAAGACTTGAGACGGCCATAGCCCACCATGCCGAGGGCATTTGCGCCCCGGCAAGCCGCTTCGAGTCGGGCTGAACCATAGCGGGTGGCTAGTCCCTGAATCCCTTTGAGGGTGCGAAAGGCTTGTTCTTCATAGGCTTTGTTGCCAAAGATGGTTTCGACTTGCTTTTGAGTATGTGGGCCAATCTGCTGTGCCCAGGCCAGAAACCGCGCTTTGGATTGGCTTTTGTAGGCCCAATGCTCGGGCGGCATATGCTCAGGCAACGTGGAGTGGCGGTAGGGCACCGTTGAACGGGGATGCAGCGCAATGCGCTGATGGTCGTAGAACACTTCCACCAGTTGGGCACTGATCTTAATGGTCACTGTCCTTCTGACGTACCAGTGCGGCACCGAGTAGTAATGACGCTTATATTCGATGTGGTAATCGAGATTGACCTTGGCCTGTTTCCAGGTGGCAAAGACGAAGGCTTGGCTGGGCAAAGGTTTCAAGGCAGGCTGGTCAACCCGCTCAAACAGAGTTCGACGCGAGAGGCCATAGGCGCTCATCGTGCGCTCGTTGAGCTGCTTGAGCAGAGGCCGAATGGCGTCATTCAGGCGGCTGAAACTATGGAAGGATTGATGGCGCAGGCGAGCGAGAATCTGCCGTTCTACTTCTTGCACAGCCTTTTCGACTTTGGCTTTATCGCGAGGGCGAATCGGACGAGCTGGCAATACCGCCACCCCGTAGTGGGTGGCAAAGTCCTGGTAGCTGCGGTTGACCCCAGGCTCATAGTGGCAGGCATCGGTGACGCCTGACTTGAGGTTGTCGGGGATGATGCAGGCAGGCACCCCTCCCAAAAACGATAGCGCTCGCTGGTGTGACCCAATCCAGTTCGCTAACGTCTGGCTCTCGGTGGCTTCGGCAAACGTGTAGTTACTCGCACCCAGGCAAGCGACGAAGATCTGAGCCGCCGTCACTACTCCTGTCTCTGGGTGGCTCACAGGTACTGTCAGCCCACAGTAGTCAACGAACAGCTTGTCGCCGCCTTCGTATACCTGCCGCATCGACAAGTTCTGAGCGCCTTTCCACTGGTTATAGCGGCGGCAGAACTGGCCGTAGCTCAGCGTCCAATCGCCTCGATCTAAGCCTTCTTGCCACAGCAGCGCTAGGGTTACTCCTTTGTGCGACAGTTCCCGGTGGATGTCTTTGAAGGCGATCGTTTTAGCGGGTATTGACGCGCCCTGCTGTTTCCCTAGCAGCGCTTGCGCTTCGCTATCGCTCATTGCTTCTAGCTGCGCGTAGCTGACGCCTTTGGCAGTCGCTCGGCGCGTGTAGTCTTGCACCGTCGAGCGGGCGACACCACAGCTCTGGGCAATTTCGCTCTGGTTTCGACCCATCTCATGCAGTCGAATGATTTCTCTGAATTTCATCATCGGCAGTAATTTTCCTTGTCGTTTGCGGGGCATTGCAGGTCTCTAGAACGCGGCGTTCTTATTCAAACGCGCGCTGTCAAACCTGCATACCGGTTGGAAAATTACCTGCTCAAGTCATCCTCAATTTCGGGTGCCGAAGTAAACGTCATTTCGCTGCCGAAGCAGACATCACTCAGGTGCCGAAGCAGACATCATCCAGGTGCCGAAGTGAGCGTCATTTTGCA
>JAAUPS010000074.1 GCA_012033015.1 Phormidesmis sp. RL_2_1 | reverse complement strand
CAAGCGGTGAGGGCAACCAGGTATTCGAGACCGCTAGAGCTTGAAAAAGATCCCAAAAGCAAGACATAAAAGACATAAAAGCAGCAAAAAGGTATAGAAGACGACAGCGAGTTCATGCTTTTATATCTTCTTAACGTAATGCTAGTGATGCCTTATTGATCAACCGATACGTTGCCTTTGGCTTTACGCATTGGCCTATGGCTAGGTGCAAGGTTAAACACCGACAGTCGAAGATCAACAATTGAGGGCAAACAGTGGATAGTTGTCAGGCGAGTGTTCCACCCAACACTCCACAACGATGGCGCTTATCAGCCAAACGCTACCTTCTCATCAGCGCGGGGGTGGGCTTGGGCCTTTTACTCACCCACAACCTCAGAGCCTCAATCACAGCAGCGGCCTTCTCGACTAACGCTGCTGTAATGTCGGTTGCTAAGCTTGAGCGCGTGGCTCGTTTTATGGCGTGGCAACCCAAACAAGTGGTGATAGAGCAGAATATTTACCTTCAGTGACCGCTGCACTAGTAGCCAAAGGATCATCTGCAGCCAACTTACCTGCTAGCTGCCCGGTGCCGCAAACGGTTGAGTCCTGGGGAAATCTTTTTGGCAACAGCGCTCACGCTCACCTATCGCGATGGTCTTCAAAGCTAGGCTCTTCAAAGCTAGGCTCTTCAGAACTAAATGCGTCCTCGCCATCGATCAGTTGGCCCAACATTCATCCGCAAGCGCGGCTAGCCAGCGTTCCTGTAATCATGTATCACGATGTTCTACCTGAAAAGGAAATCTTTTTTGATATTACCATTGAAGAACTAGAGAACGATTTTCACCTCATTGAAGAACAGGGCCTCACACCGATTAGCTTCGATCAGTTAGTGGCCCATCTTAAAACCGGTGCGCCTTTGCCAGCCAAGCCTATTATGCTGACGTTTGATGACGGCTACGCAGGCCACTATGACGTTGTTTTTGAGCTACTCAAACGCTACCAGTATCCGGCAGCCTTCTCTGTTTTTACCGGCAAGTTAGACGGCGATATTGTCGGTCGCTCCACGCTCACTTGGCAACAACTTAAAGCAATGGCCGCTAGTCCGTTGGTTACCATTGTCTCCCATAGCGTGAGTCATCCTAGCGATTTGAGACAGCTTACTGATGACGATTTACGCTACGAGCTGACAGTTTCTAAACAACAGCTTGAAGAGAAGCTAGGCAAACCCATTCGCTACTTTACCTATCCAGAGGGCAATCACGACGAACGGGTGGTTGAGGCCACTGCCGCAGCGGGCTATCAAGCTGCTTTGATTATGGATAATGTGGAAGGTCAGTTTGCCGGAACTTCTGAAAACCTGTTGATGCTGGAGCGTTTTGGCGAATCTCGCTTGGAAGAGGTGATCGAAACAGCCTGGGGTGGCCCGCCCCAACCGGGTGCAGTACCGCCTGCTTTAGATATGACCCGACCGATTGTGCGATCGCAAATAGAAGTTGACGATATCCCCTTAACCCTGATTTCCGGGGGCCAGATCCAGACCATTCATGCTGACAGCCGCTATCTGCTAGTGGATATGGTGGCAGATACCGAGGTCGTTGCAGCAGTAGACGGTACTTTTTTCTCTTTGGAATACCTAGATTCCAACACCATGATCGGCCCAGTGCTGAGCCAAAATACAGGCAAATTTATCCCAGGCAGTCCAGGCGATATCGACAAGCTCAAAGACAGACCGCTGGTACTCGTAGGCCCGCAGTCACTACAATTTATTGCCTTTGATCCAGCTAAGCACAACACCTTAGCCGGAATTCAGCAAGAGATGCCAGATGTCAGCGATGCGTTTGTTGGTGCAGCTTGGCTGGTTCATCGACAAGAAGCTCAGCCAAAAGAAACTTTCAAAAATCTCTTTGCCTTTGAAGAATCTCGTTTTCGCGCCTTTTGGGGGATTGATCAGCAAGGGCGGCCAGTAGTCGGGGCAACCCAAGCTCAGGTTGACTCAGTAGGACTAGGTGAGCGGCTTGTGCAGGCAGGCTTTCAAGAAGCTGTCATGCTCGATTCTGGTCAGAGTACATCCCTCGTGTATAAAGGCGAATCGCAAATGATATTTGAGCCGCGGACAGTGCCCCATGCCGTGGCGCTTGTACCCAGCTCTTGTCAATTACGTAGCCGCTGAGTAGCAAAAATTGAGATTCTCAGTGCTGAGAAGAATTGGCGAACGCTGCTACCGGCAGGTATTGCCCGTGCCAAAGTCGTCGGTGCTAAGCGCTAGGGTTTTCCTGAAGCCGCGTAGGCCACTGGCTAAGAGATAATCGCTTCGATGCAACCCGAGTAGTTTTTGATACGCTCAGATGTCTACTGGGCTAAAGCTACGGGGAATATCTCAGCATAAAACCACCGAGTGCTAAGGCGGGTGAGTCAAGCAATTTAACACAGGATGACGGTATGCTGATTCAGAAAATCGTTGAGGAAGAACTTAAAGTATGGGAATGAGCTACCTAATCGATTGTTCTTGTGTTTGAATGTATAGCGCCTTTCTCATCCGACGCGTTCTCCTAAGCAAGCGGTAGATGAATGAGTGTTTTGCAACAGAGGTTGCGCAGTATTTAGCGACGCAGAATTTGCAACAGCAGCAATCAATTGCACCTCGCCTTTAGCGTTATAGTGCCAATTGTTTGCTTCTAGCGGTGCTTCTTCCTGTGATGCAGCCGGTGGAAAAGAGGCTGAAGCTGTTGGTGAGGGAGGAGCGGCCACAGTTGTTGTTGTTGTTGTTGTTGATACCCAGGTCTCTGCACTTGCCCCCTCAGGACTCAGCGCAAATGCCTGAAGGGATGAACCTTCGAGCTGGCCTTGACTGGGATCTGCAGGCACCCCGCCCCGCCCGGTGACGATGAAGCTCGAGCCAGTATCTGCGATGCAGCCCGCTGCAACTTGATCAGAAGGATCAAGGACGACCGTTGGTAGCTGGGCAAGGGCATTGGCTGGGTCAATCACCGGCAGATTAATCTCAACGTTGCCGTTGAGGCCCACTTCAGAACTTGCGGTGATGTCATTGGCTGAGGTGAGCTGAGTACGAAATTCTAGCCCAAACAGTCCTTCGGCTGTGATCGAAATGTTACCGCCTGCCCCTTCTACAGCATTAGCTGTAATGTCGCTATTACCATTGCCGACGATGATGGGTGACTTAATATTGATGTTGCCACCTGTCGCAGTGTTCGTGGCATCTGTGGTGATTAGGCTGGCTTGATCGAGCAGAATGAGTTGATTTGTGGCTAAGTCAATGTTGCCTTGATTGCCTGCGGTGGTTCGCGCTTCGATGCGACTGCCATTTGTAAGTCGTAGGCTCTCAGCAGCAAGGCTCAAATTGCCCGCATTCCCTGCGAACAGACTGCTCACCGAGAGTTCTGCGCCATCGCGTAAGGCGACTCCATCACGGGCCGTTATCAGGAGTGAGCCTGCAGCGAAATCACTATTGGAGCTAGCTGTCAGGCGGCTGGGCTGATTGTCGCCTGTGCCTGTGCCCTGCACCAGTAAGCTACCGACATTTGCTGTGATGTTTCCGGCAATGCCCTCACCTGCTGTCCCAGTCGTTACCTGCGCGCCATTGAGCACTTCTAACCGTTCTGTTGTCAAGATTACGTTGCTGCCCGCGCCAACTGCGGTTGCCTCAACTTCTGCCGAAATTCGGCTGGCGCGATCTCCAGAGGGCGATCGCCGTCTAGTCGAATCAGCTCAGCGGCCTCTACAGAGAGCGTGCCTGCATTCCCCTGTCCCGCTGTTCTACTTCCAATATTGCCGCCGCGCTCAATATTTAAGCGATCGGTGGTGAGATCAATATCGCCTGCATCGCCTTGTCCGCTCGGTTCTACGGCAGTTGAAATTGTTGAGGAATTAGAGCCTATCTGAGTTTCACCTGAAATCAGAATATCTTCAGCGCGCACAACGATATTGCCACCATCTCCTACACCTGCGGTTCCAGAGAAAAATTGCCCTCCCCTTTGTAAGCTTATCCGCTCAGCATTAACGGCAATATCACCCGCATCGCCTTGTGCGTCCTCGGTTGCAGACGTTGAAATGACAGAAATAAATGCTTCGGTTGGGCTGGTGCCAGCAATCGAAATATCTGTCGCGTTAACCGTTACATTCCCCCCATTACCGTTACTGTTAGTCGAAGAACTGATTTGACCACCCTCACTGACGCTGAGCCTAGGGGTAGTGATATCAATATCGCCAGCGTCTCCCTGCCCACGTTCTGCACTCGCCGCAATCACTGACTGTCTGAGTCCTGTAGAAGAAGTACCGGTCACGATAATTGCATCTTCAGCCGAGATCGCAATATTGCCTGCATCCCCTGACCCCAGGCTAGAGGAGGAGACGGCGCCTCCTGCCGTGACCTGTAAACGGCGGGTTGAAAGATTAATATTACCTGCGATGCCGGTGCCGCTAGGTTCTACGCCAGTGACAATAAATGATCGGCGCGTTTCATCTGCGTTAGTGCCAGTAACTAACACATCATCCGCGCGAATCGCAATGCTGCCGCTATTGCCATTACCGAAAGTAGAAGACGAAATGAGTCCGCCTGCACCGATCGTTAAGCGATCGGTATCGAGCGTAACATTGCCGCCGTTGCCCTGACCATTCTCATCGACGCTGGTGGAAATGATTGAAGAAAAAACACCTGTCGTCGGCGTAACGCCTATTATCTCAATCGCTTGAGCGGTTACGGTGACATCACCGGCATTGCCTAAAGCATCTGTGTTTGAGAGCAGTTGTCCGCCTTCACGAAGCATAAGCGTATTGGTCACCAGCACAAGATCGCCTGCGTCACCTTGTCCGTTT
Source organism: Phormidesmis sp. RL_2_1 (assembly GCA_012033015.1). GTDB lineage: Bacteria > Cyanobacteriota > Cyanobacteriia > Phormidesmidales > Phormidesmidaceae > Phormidesmis. The sequence continues at coordinate 15,886 of JAAUPS010000074.1, read as the reverse complement.
TGAGCCGTGTTCGTGGCAATGAGAGAGGGGTTTAATCCTAATGGGGAATCGCCGCTAATGAGTACCGTATCGGCTCCGATGAAGATATTGCCGCCACTGCCACGACCACCGATGACGGCAGAGTTAATTTGTCCGCCTTCTGTCACGTTCAGTTGACCCGTGCTCAGGGTGATGTTGCCTGCATCGCCGTTGCCAGCCTCACCAATGAAGGCATAGATGCCGCTGTAAGCATCTTCTGTCGGGGTCGCTCCAGTGATATCAATTTGTCTGCGGGCACTGATGTCAATGTCTCCGGCATTGCCGTTGCCATTGCTAGCAGACTGAATTTTACCGCCGCTGGTAATGGTGAGACTGCCCGTATCAACGGCAATATTGCTGGCATTGCCACTGCCGAGGGTAGCGGCAAAGAGTTCACCGCGATCGCTAATGGTTAAGTTCTCACTATTGACAACAATGCTGCCCGCGTTGCCCTGTGCAGTGTCGGTCGCTGCTGTTGAAACCACTGAACGAAAGTTACCAGAGGGTGTAGTACCTGCCACCACAATGTCATCCACATTCAGGGTGATGTTTCCGGCATTGCCAATGGCTCGAGTCTCTGAAACGAGCTGCCCGCCACCGCTAAGGGTGAGGCTATTTGCACGAACATTAATATTACCGGCATCCCCCTGCCCCGAATCTTCTACCGTTGCTGAAATGATAGAGGTAAACTCGTTGATAGGTGCTGCACCTGTTACAGCGAGCGTGCCCGCCTCAATCGTAATATCACCTGCATTACCTATTCCAAGAGAGCGAGACAAAACCTGCCCACCGTCACGCAAAATAATCTCGTCTGCCGAGATCGTAATGTCTCCTCCGTTCCCTTCAGCGCTGTCGTTGACACCCGCATAAATCCCGCTTTGGAGATTTTCCGTTGGGCTAGCTCCGACAATTTCAATACGCTCTGCACTGACCTGAACACTGCCAGCATCACCTAACCCATTGGTTTCACCAGAAAGGCGAGCGCCGCCCATAATCGCCAACTGGTCAGCGCTCAGTATGATATCACCCCCGTTTCCCGTAGCGCCAGCTTCGACCCTTGTTTGCAATCCAGAAGGTACTGAACTTCCAGCCAAGCTCTCTCCTAAAGTAACATTTCCTGCATTTACAAGAACGTTACCAGCATCACCGGCCCCAAAGGTTCTTGCCAAAGCCTGGGCTCCATTGTTAAATGAGAGCCGCTCAGCTTCTATCGAAATATTTCCACCATTGCCACTCGCACCAGCAAATACGACATTGAACATACCTGTACCAGAATTCTCATCCTGTATCCGAGATGCCTCTAAGGTAGATGTTCGCAGGATAATGTCGCCCGCATTACCGGAACCCCCTGTAAAGGAAGATAACTGCCCTCGATTTCCAACTGCAATGTGGGAGATTCAACGACGAGGTTGCCCGCATCACCTGCTGCAGGCGTGTAGGTGAACACCAAACTACTGTCTTCGCCAAAGATAGGATCGCTATAACCTGATATGAGGACTGAATTTTGAGCTTTAATAACAGAGTCATTCACAGATGTTTGCCCTCGATTGAACGCAGACACTTGTGAGCCAAAGCCGATGTTGATGTTGTCGCCAACTAGCTGAAAGCTACCGCTACCTCGATTACTAGAATTAACGATACCTCCAAAAATCGTGATATCGCTGAAACTATCTACAGCGCTGTAGTCAAAAGCCCACCCAGTAGAACTAGGCGTAAGGCCAACCTTAGATTGAGGGCCAATACTGCCTATTTCCGTATGGCCGCTTTCAGCATAGAGCCCTCCAAAAAGAATGGAAGTATCATTGCCAATTAAGGCTGCTGTTGTATCGGTGCCGAAGGTGTAGACAATACCGCTATTGCTAAGGCCAGTACCTGGTTAGCCCCCATCTGTAACCCGATGGGGGCACTAACAGTCAGCAAAGGGGGGGCACCAGAAGCATCTAGTGCGCTAAATGCAACACCCTCCTCAAACAAAATGCTTTCAGCGGTGCTGGCAACAAAGGAGCCGGGCACTGAAACGAAGGCATTGACTCCAAAGTCAATGCCGTTAGGATTAATTAGAAATAAATCTGGCGTAGGGGTGCCAGCATCCTGATCGATACCTAGAAATCCATCAATAGAAGAACTAGATGAACCCGTAACTCGGCTAATAATGGTATTGACAGTACTGGTATCGATACTATTTTGGCTATCTCGCAAGTCGAAGACAACGGCAGCACTCTCTGGAGAAAATATATCGAAGCTGTGAAATAGGGTGCTGTTACTACTGTTGGGGCGCAGCGTTCCTTCTGTGATAGAAAAAAGCCGTTATCCCTCACTGATGTGCCGACACTACCATCAGCGGTGATAGTTTGAGCCTGCGCAGAATACAGATTTGTCGCCCATAGCGAGGACACAGCAGTGCTTAACCCTAGCCACTTACACACTATGATATGTCTCTGATTAACCATGAAGTTCCGGCTCGAGTTTCTTTTTCTAAGGGCGTGGTGCTACAAGATGCAGTGAATGTTTTCTCGACAAACTCCGGCAAAACGAAACCAGTAACGCCCACCCGTCTGAGTATCTCTTTAAAGTTGCCTGCCCCCATTTAGCTTTGCTTATTTACGTGAGCTGTTTACGTTTTTATCGTCTAAGTTCATAGTCTAAGACACTTCTAAAAGCTGTCGCAATTGGCTATGCTGCTGCAAGTATGTATTAATTACTTTTTATTACTAAAGCTGACAATAAATAACAAAAACTATTGGATTGTCAAGGCTATTTTACGTCGTAAAAAGTTCACAACTGTCTCTTCTCTAGAGACAATAGTGGCTTGTCCCTCTGTACCTGGAATTAAGGCACATTTCTTGCCAGCGTTTGACCTAAGATATGAGCTGTCTGTTTCGATGAGAAGGCTGTAAAAAGAGCCCGATTGCGCTGATTCTTGACTAGGGGCGATCGCATCTGGAGAAATCTCAGCAACGCGTCCTGCAACCGTGCCAAATTCTGAAAATGGGCAGGCCGACAAGCGTACCTTTGCAGGCATACGACGTCTACTTTATTAATTTGCTCTATTGGCACCATTGTCTTGATCACAATAGATGCATCAGTCGGCACAACCTTAGCGATGGTTTCGCCTGAGCTAACGACTTGGCCCGGATTGCGTAAGGTAATCTCATGCAATACGCCTGAAATAGGCGCTCGTACCACAGCATTTTGAAACCCTAGGTTGACCTGTGCGATTTCTTGTTCAGTCGTTTCTAGCTGTTCTTGAATCTCTAGCCTTTGCTGTACGAGCTGCTGCTTAGACTGCTGCAACCGCGCCATAGTAGCCATCCCACTCGCCTGTGTCTGCGCAATTCTTTGCTGAGTAGCGACGACTTCACCTGGCGAAGGATTAAGTTCAGCTTGTAGACTCGTCATTCTTGCATTAGCTGATGCTAACGCCGCTTGCTTTTCATCGAGCTGCAGGCGTGATATTGCACCAGAATCAACGAGCAGTCGAAAGCTTTCGACTTCTTTAGTCAGTAAGCTGAGTTGGGCTTGGGCCTCGCGGACTGCCGAGTCTGCGGCAATCTGTTGATTTTGATTGGCTCGAAGGCTAGCACTATAGTCTGCTGAGGCCGCAGCAACAGCCCTTTGAGTGAGCGCGTCTTCAGCGGCAAGCTGCTGATCGACAGCAATTATTTGGGCATCAAGCTGTGAGAGTCTGCTTTTTCCCTGTTCTAGGTTAGCGAGCAGTTGAATGCCACGAGCTTCTAGGCTAGCAGTATCAATCTGAGCGAGAACTTCACCTTGCTGTACGGGCGTATTATCAACCGCCTTGATGCTGGTGATAGTTCCAGTAGCGGTTGCTTGTACCACTCTAAAGTCTCCAGCAGGCCGAACGATTGCCGCAGCCTTGACCGTCGTCCGGTACTTTACAAAGAAAGAAGCTGCGATCGCGCCGCTCAAAATCAACACGATAAACCAACTGCCCACAGACACCCAGCGGTTGACGGTGGGCAAAAATCATGGGTATCAATGGGGTTGAGCGATTCGGAAGCAAGCCAGTTAGCCATAGCAGGCAGGGGATAATCAGAAGAGAACAGTATGAATAATTGAGAGATACGCACTACAGATATCAATCCGTAGGGCAGCATCAGTACTGATCGCATTACGGTTCATTTAGAACATCGGACGCGGTATCTGAATAGCCGTTACGTTCCATCTGGGTAATAGCCGTATCAGCTCTCGAAGCTGTATGTGCCTGCTCTACAGACGAACGCTCTAAGGACGAAGCGTCTGAAAATGAAGACTTCGATGAATCAGTCTCTGAAAATGAAGACTTCGATGAATCAGTCTCTGAAAATGACGTCTCTGAAAATGGCGTCTCTGATGATGGTTGTACGCCAAATAGAAAGCTAAGATGATCGCCCTTTTGATGGACGAGATCTCCGGTTGCCCCTTCAATAGAGACCTGACCTTCGTCCATCATGACGATCCAATTCGCCAGTTGAATGACGCTAGGGCGATGGCTGATAATGATCGTAGTTTTACCCCGGCGGTGGTGCAGCAAATGCTTGAGTACCCTCTCTTCACTGACAGGATCAAGTCCAGAAGTCGATTCATCTAGAATAAGAATCGGCGGAGCGTTGACAATCGCACGGGCGATCGCCAGCCGTTGCCGCTGTCCCCCCGAGATATTAGATCCAAACTCTCCCAATACAGTGCGATAGCCGTCTGGTAGCCGGTTAATAAACTCGTCTGCCTGAGAAATCCGGCAGGCCGTCACAATATCTTCAAAGGTGGCCTGAGGCGATCCCATTCTAAAGTTTTCTAAAATTGAGCGACTCCAAAAGTGAGCCTCTTGAGGAATGAGAACCACTTGCTGGCGCAAACACTCCACTGCTAAGTCCTGGATGTTATACGTACCAATGCGCACAGTACCCGAGGTGTACGGATGTAAACCCGACAAGATCTTAGCAAGGGTGCTTTTCCCCACAGCCAGAACGCCCCACCAGTGCCGTCACTTTACCGCCCGGAATCACTAGCGAAAAGTCTTGCAGCAAATCCACTCGACCCGGATAAAAGAACCGCAAATCTCGGCAGACCACATGCGCCTGAGCGGAGAGCTTGACAAAGGCTTTACGAGAATCATCAACAGATTCTTCAGTCGCATCAATCACTTCACCAAATCGCTGAATGGCGGCCTTTACCTGGGCAAATTCGTCGATAAAGCCAATTGCGAAGCTGAGTAAACCCACAAAGTTCGCATTCATGCCATTGAACGCCAATAGCTGACCAATGCTAAGCTCGTTGTTGATCACTAGTCGGCTACCGTACCAAAGCAGAAGGACGCCTCCCAAACCTGAGGTGAGGCTCGAAAAGCGACTGTTGGCGATGCCTAGCTGAACGGTCTGATATCCTTCCTTGGCTAGTCGGCCATAGCGGGTCTGTAGCTCTTCCCAGATTTGCGGTTCTGCCGCAGTTGTTTTGAACGTCAGAGCGCCTTTGAAGGTCTCGACTAAAACGCCCTGATTATCAGCGTCAAGCTCTAGCACCCGACGCGATCGCCGCTGTATCGCCGGGAAAAACATAATGGTTGCTGCTGTCATCGCAATTGCGATCGCGACCGAAACAGCCGTCAGACTTCGGCTATAGAACAGCATAAATCCGAATGAAATCACCGCTGTAAAAAAGCGGCTTGGCAGCTCAACCGCTAAGCTAGAAACTAAACTGTTAATACGAGAAACATCATCGAGGCGACTGATGATCTCGCCGCTTCGCCGCGTCTCAAAATACGACAGCGGCAGCCGCATCAACTTGCTCCCAAATTCCAGCGTCAGCCCGAGTTCCAAGCGCTGTGACAAGTTGGCAACTAGGTTGTATTGTACGAGCTCTAGGAAGGTGCTGATTACGATCAAAGCAATGACTGCGATCGCCACTGTCGTCAGCAGATCGATATCGCCTCGAACCAGCACATCGTCTGTTAAAACCTGAATCAAAAACGGATTGACCAGGGAAAACAACCCAATAATCTGCGCATAGATAGAGGCTTGAACCACCGTCCCACGGTGAGGCCAAACCCGACGCAAAAACCGACTAAACCCAGCTGGGCGATCGTTCTCCTGCTCGTAAAAGATTTCTTCATTGGGCACCAGCAGCAGCATTACACCATTGATCCATGCCTGCGCTAGATCAGCCTTTTTCAGGTATCGTATGCCCAGTCCCGGATCGCCAATGACATAGCGCCCGCGCCGTTTGCCATACAGCACGACCCAATGCACCCCTTTCCAGTGAATGATCGCAGGCAGCGGGATTTTATCTAGCTGATTGAGAATATCAGGTGAAGCCTTGCCCGAACGCGCCTGCAAGCCCAACCCTTCAGCGCCCCTACGGAGACCCAGCAGAGTAGTCCCGAGTTGGCCAGTGCCCACCGCTTCGCGTACCCGCGTGATGGTGAGGGTGCGCCCATAATATTTAGCGACCATGGCTAAGCAAGCCGCGCCACAGTCTTCTTCGCTATTCTGTTGGATAAACGGATACTTCATCAGGCCAGCCGCACAAGTAGTAATCTAGCGCAGCTCAATAGAGATGCCCGCTCAAAGGCCACATCACGATAGCAAGTCGCATCGAAACAAGCCGTCCTGGACTACTTCCTGAATGGCTTGTTTTTGTATAACTTTTACAAATGTGATCTTTGAGATGCGAGTTTTGAGATGCAAGTTTTGGGATGCAAGTTTTGGGATACAAGTTTTGGGATGCAAGTTTTGGGATGCAAGTTTTCAGCTAGACGACATCTAGATCCAACGCTCCGAGACGCCCGTCAGACTTCAGCTTTTCCCAAGCCACCACCGACTTCTAGAACCGACGAAACCGAGAAGGTCTAACAGCGGTGAATACAGAAGATTGAAAGCTAGTGAAAGTCCCTGTTCCTGAGGCTGTGATAGTAGAAGAGGCACTTGAGCTACCGCTACTTTGAAAAGAGGACAGTGTAAAGGAATAACCACCCGATATAGCAGCGGCTCCCTCCTCGGACAGGTCAGTCAGCAGATCATCGCAGTCGGACAGACATAGTGCGCTTTTCTTATTTTCAGACATGAGAAAATCCTTTGAACTTAGATGTGAAACAAAAACGTGAAATAAAACTATGAACGCAGTGTGAAACAGTAGACAAAGCCGAAACAGTAGACGAAGCCAAAACAGTAGACAAAGCCAAAACAGTAGACAAAGTCGAACGAAGATAAAAGAGGAGGAGCAGCGTCTAAAAAGAGAGATGCGTGCACTCATCATCTTGATTAGCGCCACTCACTCACTCTCGCATAAACTTTCAGCTCTACAAGAGATAAAGCAGTCAAATATATCGAATGCGCTCACTTATGCAAGCTGAGAATCTATACTCAACTCATACACTATCCACGGAAGCTTCTCACTGGGTTAGTATGAACCACTGACTACTATAAACTCTAGTGAGAATAGCCACTAATCCATGCATAAGAACTGTTGTGAGAGACCTTAGATCCGCCCTGAAGGCTTCCCGATTTGAGGAAGTTTACGGTTCCCGTACCACCAGCAAAAGAGATAAAGTCACGACCACCGATGTGACCCTTCTCTTCATTACCAAACTGAATACTGATGCTGCTGTACTGAGGCTTGTAGTAGTAGCCACCAGTCAAGCTTACCTCTTCAGTAGCAGATAGCTCAACAAAAGCAACACCAGAGATGTTATTGATTTCAGACATTTTAGACATCCTATTTGACACAACTAAAAACAGATTTAGAGTTCGTTAAATACGCTTTCAAGCCGTTTTAACGAACATCAAAAGAATAACACTAAAAACTCTTTCTAGAAGATATTCATCTTGCATATTTACAACAGTTTAAATATGCTTCTTGTATATATTTTTATGCTTTTTGCAATTATATTTTTGAACAAAACAAGCCGTTTTTCGTCCTTTTTTACTTGTTTTTAGCGGTTTTGCATACATTCCAAACAAACAAAAATATTTTCCCGCAGCCTTCTCACTACTCATGCTGCAGGAAAATATTCTGTACGTTTTCAGTAACTTGAAAAGCGATTTTTATGTTTCAGAAGCTCTAAATTTGGTTGGGATTTGTTCTCATTCTAATGCTTCATGAAATGGGTTAAGTCTGAGACTACACCATCAAAGCAAACCCCATCAGCAAACCCCATCAGCAAACTATATCGAAACCGAAACACTTACAGAAGAGCTACTTTCTGTGCTGAACATTTGAGTATCCATTTGGCTAGGGTTAGTGCAGGCTACGACAGTTATACTGGCATATCCCTTAGTCGAGCCAGATTCAAAGCTCTCACCAGCGTGATGAAAAAACCGACTGTAGCCCTGTCCCTTACAGTCTTTTCCTCCGTAGCGCTTGTGGCTGAATCTTGTGTATCCAGAACCTCCAGAACACAAGGTTTCTTCATTAACTGTCATAATCTCAACTAGCTCGTTGCCGTCAGATGAGAGATTGGATATCGGGTCAGTGGACGGTTGTTTGCGAAGCATGATAAGAACCTTTCTAGGAAAAAAATAAAAAGCCCTACTCAGGCGAAAAACTGAGTACAAAAGGCAGGCTGCCATGTCAAAGAACTCAGCACTAGGCAAACTGAACTCCAAATTCTTTGTTAAGTTCAATGCGACCGAGCGCTGACATCAATCTATTGCATCTGTTGAGTTGCTGACGAGTTGCTGACGAGTTGCTTAGGACAGTCTCATCGGCTCAAGCCGTTATCGGACAACGGGCAACTCGATCCGCAAAATCAGAATGCATCCTTACTTTGCTATACAAAGACAAACACTATATAAGCAATATCACTGACATCAAGCAGTCATTTTTTGTCAGGTACTTTGTTAGACAAGTTGACTCTGTTGTAAGAAATTTCTGAAGCTAAAAGATTTCCCAGTCTGGCAGCTCGACCGTTTGAATCGTGAAGCTAGAACCCGCCTTGAGGATATTCAGCGTCCATCCACTTGGGCCAAAGCCTAAGGTGAATACCTCACGGAGAAAGCGCTTGATGAGACGATCTACGTCGCTGTCACTCTGAAAGATAAGAGTCATGGCTTTCGTATCGATGTCTACAGTAACTCCGTTCTCCATGATTGGAAATGACTCGAAATCAGAATCAGAAGATAAGCAAAGTAAGACTGAAAAGAGAAAGGTAATATCTGTCGGTATAAGCTCACGCTCTTGTCTCTGAAGCGCTTGGGTGATCTGAGTGGCGGCCCAATATCCAGACTGTTTAAGACGTTGCTGCATACTCATCAGACCACGACCTCATATCGAGTGAGCTATATATTCCATCCATATATTCCATTCACCACAGCCGGTAAAGAAGTTGCCTACTTCTAACCGATCGATTTCTGCTTTTCTACCGCTTTTGTACAATCCATTCTCCCGCTGTGCGCTCTCTGAGGCTGTGCTCTCTGAGGCTGTGATATCACAGCATATTCACCTTTTTGATGTGTGATTTGATGTGATTTGATATGTGAGTTTTACCAGAGTCTTTGTATAGCGTTCTCTTATATAGCGTTCTCTTAGTGGTATAGCAAAGTAAGGATGCATTCTGACTTTGCTAGTCGAGTTAGCCGCTGCTAGTCAAGGCTTCTAGCGATGACTATTGTCCTAACTAACTCCACAGAAGCTATATGTGCAGATTGAAAAGTGCTTACTCCAAATATCAGCCTCATGATTTATTGAGTGTTTATTGATTTGCATCTGTATTTCGCGCATCTAACCCTAGACGCAGATGCACCCTAGACGCAGATGCATGTAACCTACCAAAAGGATACACATGAATTCCGTTACATAAGTCCTAAGCGATATCACCTATGCTTGGCAGTCATTTTTTGTTACTATTTTTGTTAGATACATTATTTAAGGACTGTACGCTTCATACCCGTATGTAAGCTTTATAGAGTATAGGCTTCATAGAGAAACAAAGCTTCTATGCATTGAGTTCTATGCATTCAGAAAAGCTACGCTGGAAAGTTTGTGTGTATTTTGATGCGATCGCAATCTCAGGTCGCGATCGCATCTTCCTAGCCATGGAACTTTAGTATCAAAAAGTCTGTCTACTAAACACATCGGCTAAACTAACGGCAGTAAAGTCGGATACCAAGGTCTATGAAAAAAGTAAGGCTAGTCTATGAAAAAAGTAAGGTTGCTTCTACTTAGTTCTATTTTCTCAACTGCTTTCTTCCTAGTACTCGAGCAGCACTCTTCGCTGTGGGCCTCTCCTCTTCAGCCATCTCCCTTGAAAAACGAGCACAGCGAGCCGCTATCTCTGCATCAGGTGCTCAATACGATTGACTTTTCCGCAGTTTTTATGCCACCGCGAAGAGACGCCCCCCGCCAGACGATTCCAGCAGGCTCACGGGACGAAAAAAGATGTAATGGAGACAAGACTCTTATCCGTCCTGTTGTTTCCGAAAGCAACTACAGCTTAACCTTTGCCGCAAGGCCGACTATTTTTGTAGAAATGCCGGAGACAAAAGCTGAGCAGGTCTTACTAGTGCTGCAAAACGAGATAAGCGGAGAGAGAATGGAGACCATGCTACCTATCACAGAAATAGACGAAAACGGAATAGCTAAGTTTCAGTTGCCAGAGGATCAGCCTAGTTTGGCTATTGGCCAAGACTATCAATGGTTCTTGGCGGTGATTTGTCAAAATTCTCTACAACCCAGCGATCCTCTCTTTACGGGCTGGGTACAGCGAGTCGCTTTCTCTACTGAGGTGGCGCAAATGCTTGATAGCTTTTCACCGGCTCAACAGGTGACATGGTTTGCTGAAAGGGGGCACTGGCAAGACATGATATCTGTCTTATTACAACATCCTGATGCTTTTAATTAAGCCAGCTTATATAATCTATCTAGCTGGGTATGTTATTTAGCTATCACGTTTTCTACCCAACTGTGGCGAGCCAGTTTTTGAAGCCGCAACCATCGAGTCAATGACTCTTTTGTTCTTCGGATTTTCTCCTTGCTTAAGATACTCCAAGGCAATTTTAGTGGCGGCAGGATTTTTAGTCTGCTCTGACAATATTTCAGTCACCGTTTGGCGTAACCACAGATGTTCAGACTGGCGGGCAAATAGGAGTGTCACTATTAGCGTGCTGGTCCAAAAAGCAATCGTAGCTGGCACTATTGGAATCCACCAGCAAAGAAGAAAGGCGACATAGCCCATGCCAACCAACCCGAAAGAAAGCCCTAGAAATACGAGCACCCACTTCCAGTTCAGCCGCGACAGCCCCCCTATTGCTGTACCGAGTACAGTCCAAAACACTACCCACAAATAGTTGATCATGCTCGGCCATACGCGCATCAGAGAACGCCCTTCTAACGCTGCACTTAATAGCTGGCTAATCAAGTTGGCATGAACAAACACCCCCGGCATTTGATTGGGAATGCTGTTGATCTTTCGGCTGAAGGGAGTCAGGAGCAAATCATTCACAGTGGGCGCGGTTGTGCCAATCAGCACAATGCGATCGCGAATCGCATCATCAGGAATTCGACCCATCAAAGCTGCTTGTAAGCTAAAGCTCAAGAAGCGATCCGTATCCCCGTGATAGTTCATCAGCACCTGGTATCCACCCACATCTGCTCTTACATAGCCGCCACTGTTGCTTGTTAGCGGCACCAAGGTCGATCTTCCCAGTCGAATCTTGTCATGCTCCAAAGGTTCAGGCACAATCCCATCGGCCCCCAAATATCTTAGCGCTATCTGTAAGGCAAAACTTATATGCAGCTCGTCCTCTAGATAAAGAGACAATAGGCCCCGCCGCACCGTACCATCTCGATCTATGACTTGATCTGCAAAACCCTGCTGCTGAGGATTTGTCAGCGCTGACGGCGCTGAAATCTGTGTCCCTACTAATTTCTCAATAGCAACTAAATTCTGTGTTTCTCTAAACACGTTCATGAGCTCCTCTTGTCCAGGTTCTACCGGGAAATCACGAAAGATATCGAGCCCAATGACGCGGGGCTGCTGCCGTCGAATTTGCTTTAGTAGCCGAGCTAATATCTGGTCAGAAAGAGGAAACACTGCCTGCGCTTGAATATCTAATTCATCTACCGTAATCACCGTAATTCGGCTCTCTACAGCCGCCACCGGACGCATTCGGAAAAACTATCGAACAATGACCATTCTATAAACTGTAAACTCCCAGACCACTGCAGCAAAAACACCGTAGCTAACACACCAGCTATCACCTTGGCGGCCCCCTGTCGCCGCCACAAGCTCGACGGCTGGCGCTGCTGAGCTCTGATTCGGGCCTGTCCTAACAGATGGCTGCCATCTTCAGCGGCTTGTAGAGCAATCTGAGCCTGCTTTCGCTGCCATGTTTCCGCCATGAGAGTCTGCTCCACCGACTGCTGAGCCTGTTCTTGGCTAGCATTCAAAAAACGATAGTCAAGTGCATTCAGCTGCTTCTGTTCAGCCCAAGCCAAAGCTTCCTTTAGAGCAAGATCTCTCAGCAGGCAGGTCTTGTCTCGAAAGTGAGATTTCCGCCATGCTGTCAACGCCACAGCATAAGGGCGCAGCGTCGTTAGCTGTTGTTCTACCCATTCAGCATTAAAAATAGCCTCATAAATTGGGTTCTTTATGCGTAAAAGACCCTGCTTTTCTACTACTATTCCCGATAGCCTTAGAACCATATGGGCTGGATCAGCACAAGCGACAACACCTTCCCCTTCGAGAATTTTTTGATAGAGTCCTAACACGCTGCTTGCTATAGACTGATCTTGTAGAAGGCGATCGCGAACGGTTCTCAGATGTTCCGGCTCATCTTGAGATTCCCAGTTCTCGATCACATGAGTAGCTACCAATGCCGCAACTAAATCAGATATAGAAGATTCAAGTGTTACTTTGTTAGCATTTTTCGCAACAATATGGCAGAGGCGCTGCGTCAAAAACGGCTGTCCTGCTGTCCAGAAAAGGATTTGCTTTAAAGTGTTTTGAGGATCTAAGGGCAAATGTTGAAGTCCAGATAACAAAGGCGCCGCGTTTTGCTCGTTAAATCCATGCAGCTCTATGTTACGTCCTATATTGAAAGGAGTTCTTTTGGGATCCTGAATAAAGTCTGCTGGCGTTGCAACTCCAATTAGGGCAAAGCTAAGACGCTGATACTGAGCATAAATCGTACGAAGATTGTAGCAAGCACGAAGGAGCGCAAAAAAATCATCACTGTCAAATGATAATGAAAGGACGCAGTCAATCTCGTCAATAAAAATGACAATTGGTTGCTGAATCTGTACAAGCAAGACCTGTTCTAAAAAAATATTTAGACGTTTTACCAGAGAAAAATCTTTGACTTTATTCCACCAATCCGAGAAGTCTAACTCGATAGCAAAGCCGATACTCAAATCATGAATAATGCTAGCGTACCACTGCTCAGGCGTAATTTTTTGATTCCCTATAGTGGTTAGGTCAATACTGATGCAGCAGATACCATCTTGTCGCAATCTTTCAATAGTGCGTATTTGCAGACTCGATTTACCCATCTGACGAGAGGTTAAAACATAACAAAACTCTCGGTCTCGCTTTAGGGCAATATAAAGCTCATCATCTGCCTGACGCTTGACATAGCTTGGCGCATCGGCAGAAAGACTACCTCCAAACTGATAAGAGTTTTCCTGATAGGTCATTGTATAGAAATTTGAATAAGCACCAGATAATAGACTTACAAGAATAGTCTATGATTTTATCCCAAACTGTATCGCCATACATTAAATGCCATACATTAAATAAAGTATTATGGGCTCTCTAGCAAGCTCCCAAAATATTGTTCATAGAGCTTACAGCTAGGCCTGACGCTCTGCCCTTCTAGTTGAACAAGTCCCAAACTCTCTAACTGAAATGCCTGTATAGCTGCGAGTTTGACAGGCTCAGCTTGACTCATAACCTGTGCTAACAAAGGAACTAACTCAGGATACTCCTGAATCAGTCGAAACTGCTGACGCAGATGCTCATGGTAAAGGTTGGCAGGTGTGTTGACTTCTCTCAAAATTGTCTCTAGATTGCCGCCTTGATCGGCGATCCATTCTAGCGTCAGACTCACCAAATCTGGTTTTCCACCAACAAGCGCACTAAGCTGGTTTGCATCCTCTATCGACCAGGCTACGCCATACTGTCGAGCCAAGCTAATTATCTGCTCAGGTGTAAACTCTGGCAGCTCTATAGATAGGCCTACATTGAAAGGAGATTGGTGCTGATTGAGTGAGATATATACTTCTGTGGAGTGAAGTACTATTAGTCTTAGCTTGTGCCACATATCTGTTGGGGGATTGCTGTGTTTAGATCTCTCACACCAAGCCCGTAACAATCCTAAAAAATCAGCAACAATATTAGGCTGGTGAAACAGTACATCTACATCATCAAACGCGATTACCACAGGCGATGGTAGCTGAGCAAGCACTATCTTACCAAGATAGTGCGTACAGTTGTAATTACTTCCAAAAACAGCTTTCCAGTGAGGAGAAATGTCTTCTGCTAAATTCAGCTGATCGCTGATGATTGCGCAAAGCCATTGCAAGAACTTATCTAAGGTAGAAAATATGTCAGCATCTGCAAGTCGAAAGCTCACCACCACTATATGAAAGCTCTGCTCTCTTGCATAAGACAAAACTTTCATCATGAGGTAAGTCTTACCCATCTGTCGGGGGGCTTTGATCCGAATCAAAGCCCCTTGCCTCATAATCGCACTATAGCAAAGCGATTCGATTGGTTCTCTCTCAACATAGGTACTTTTATCATTTCTACCAAGACTTTTATTTCTCCCTGTACATTTGGCCGATCCATCCTTGAATATAAATCGAATGAATAGAAATCGGATGTAGCATTTCTAGTTTCTTCATCGACAGCACCAGTCAGCATATACTGAGTTATCTCATCAGCCGCCATACTGACGGGCAAAGCAGATAGCGGTTTGCTATCTTTAGCAATATGCTCTGTTAAAATAGCTCGAAAGTTACTTTTTGTAATCTTTTCTTCAAATGCAGTAGATAACCTTTGCCACAACAGCGAACCAATGCCGCGAATATAAACATCATCGTAACCCAAATCATCTGCGATCTCGTGATACTTGCAGCCATTCCAGCATGAGAGCAAGATAGTTTCTTGAATCGTACTCAGTCTTTCTGGATAAACTTTTTGCTTGACTAACGTAAGCATTACTTGCGATAAAGGATCTAACTCAGTAGGCATGCTCAATAATTGGAAGATTTAGTTTCTCAGATGCTCCATAAAAGCCTTTAGACCAAAACATCAATCTAGCTGTTCTAATCTGTAAACTATAGGTAGTATCGGATCGACGAAAACGCACCTTAACCTAGAACTTTAAGTCACTATCTAGAACTTTAAGTAGAACTTTAAGTCGGTCTAGAACTTTAAGTCGGTCTAGAACTTTAAGTCACTATCTAGAACTTTAAGTCGGTCTAGAACTTTAAGTCGCTAGTCATAGTCTAACCCTACCATCATGCACTTGCTTTTAAGACATGCTCTAATTCAGGGTTACATTTTTCGATGCGATCAGGTCATTCAGGAATGCGATGGCAGAGCCTCGCAGAGCCCGCCATAGGCGATGGCGGATAGGCTGAAGGGTCTCGTCATGGCTCGTTTAGTCATCATCCTGCATAAGGTTTAATCCTTTCTTGCAAACTGTTTGAGCGCAAACTGTTGTCGTAAGAGCGGCTCGTTCAATGTAATACGCCCGGTTGATTCGTCGAATGAGATGACAACATAGCCTTCAACATTGAGGATGCTTTGAAGGGAACTTAAGAAAGTTTGAAGTTTTTTTTAATGGCAGGTTGAGGGTTTGCTGTAGCAACGATAGAGATATCTCGCCTTGTTGGCTAGCGAGCGTCGCTAGGGTTTGTGTCACTTCTTCTG
>JAAUPS010000290.1 GCA_012033015.1 Phormidesmis sp. RL_2_1 | reverse complement strand
CAAAAAACACGTCCCTTTTTGTGAAAAACACCGCACTTCTGCGGCAAAATCCATCGATTTTGTGACCACTTCCTCACAAAATCAGACGACCCAGACGGCTGTCATTCCATCGCCTGCGCCAGCTGTTTGTCATCAGCCTGATGAAACAGCGCTTTTCTTCCAGCTCTGGCTAGAACAGCCCAGCTGGTCGCCCATCATCAAGAAGGCCGATGGCTGGATCACTATCGTCAATAACTCAGGTAAAAAGGTACCCCTCGTCTTAGGTACCGTCGAGTCGCACTACCGGCGTGACATCATCCTCGGGAAGCGCTTCGGCAAGCTCACCAACTACCTGATGATCGACATCGACATCAATAGTCCCTTCCATCCTCGGAATGGCGGTATCGAGCAGATTCTCGCAGCGATGGAATCCCTCGGCCTATGCCGGTACCTACTGATACGCTCTAGCGTATCAGAGGGCATCCACATCTACTTCCCCTTGGCAGAGCCTGTCAGCGCTTGGGGCATTGCCTGCGTCGCCTATGCCGCACTCACCGCAGCAGGCGTCACTATCGCCGGGGGCACCTGTGAGCTGTTTCCCAACAAAAGGGCATTGAACGCTGAACACAACGGCCACCGCCTACCACTGCAAACCGGCTCCTTTCTACTCGATAAAGACTTCTGCCCCATCAGCAATCACAAAGCTGACTTCGTCAGCCGCTGGGAAACCGCTGCGGCTCACCAGGACACTGAGAAGCTACAGCGAGCCATCAACGGCAATGCTGTCTACGCTGTCGTACCTTCCACACCCGTGGAACCCGTCGTAGCAACGCAGAACATACAGACATCGACCGCTCGGGTTAAACATGTCATCCCCCCTATCGCCTGGACCAGCACCAGTCAGTCCAACGATGTCATGCGTGAGCTAGTCAATTATGGAGATCGCTATGTCGGCCACAAAACCATCGCAGACCTCGCAGACTGGGTGAGAGCCGTCGCCCCACAGCTTCCTGGCTACGAACAGTTCGCCAGCCCTAAATCCAAGCGCGACATCGAACACGGCACCTGGCCACTGCGCTGGGCGAAGTCGCACTTCAATAGCGTCTACGCCTACAAAGTCGGCGGCAGTGACCACAACGCTAACGTCGCTCACGATGCCAAAGCTCGCATCTTTGCCGCACTCGACCTCATGTGTGTCACTGCCACTATCAGCATCACTGAACTGTTTAAGAACATCGCCAGCATTGCTAAGCACTGTCTCAACAAAGGCATTCACTGGAATACGCTCAAGAAGTACGAAGCAGAGATCTGGGCTTATATAAAACAGGCTGGCGAGCTAGGCCTCTCTAGGAGTAGTAAAGAGGGTATAAATTCTTTTTCTTCAGAACCGTCAGAAGCTCAGATTATCGAGCCGGAATTCCCAGGCAGAAAAAGCTACACAGAGTTATTAACTCTCAGGTGTGTAGCTGGCATATACAGCAGTGCTTTTGCTCGAATTCATACCCCAAAAAAAGCAGTTGGAGTAGGAGGGGTAAAAGTAGTTAAAACGGAGGCTAGATTGGCTAATGAATTACCGACTGCTGAGGGGGATGCAATGGCTAGCGATCTCAGCACATCAGAAGGCTGTGAAACGGAGGTAGAAGGTGACTATGGCTCAGCATCTGTATCGAAGCCGTTGGCGGCTGGTCAGCTTGTGCGCATTGTCATGCCAGGTGGGTCGCTAGATGGGATAGAGACGCAGATACTAGCGCAGACAGTTGATGTGTTGGGTCTGCCAGTCTATCGGCTTGACTATCGCAGGCAAGAACAGGCGATTACGCTACCGGCTGAGTGCTTGCAGCGAGTTGAGGCAAAAAATAAGGCGCTACCAGAGGAGGCGGTTATACGGGCGACGGCGGCGCAGCTGCTCCAGGTGTTGGGCAAGGCTTGTCCGTTTGTGGGGCCGGGGCTGTGGCAGGTGAAGCGCGATGAGGTTCCAGCGACAGCGTGGGGGCAGTTGTGCAGGCTGGTTGGGGAGGTGTAGCTATGGGATAACCGACCCATGAGCGCTTACATTAATTCTTGATATCGACGCTCTCTAATGTGCTGTTGTTGAAATAAGGCTAAAACCATGATGAATCCAGAGTTTCAGCGTAAGTTCTATGAGAAGTTTGAAACGACTGATTTACTCGAAGCAGTGGGTCACCTAGACATCCTCAGGCAAGAACTAGCAGATGGTGCAGGCTTGCGACCACCTGAAATCCGACAGGAGCTACTAAAGCTGCATCAAGTAGCTATGGATGTGTCTCATCGAGGTGACCTAAGTCAAGCTCAGACAATGTTCGACCTAGCCTTCGAGATAGAGGATCGGCTATTCACGATATGGGAAAGTTTCAAAGCTATTGAGAAGACCGTTCAGGGCATTACCGACTTAGCCAATGAATTTGACGACGGATTTGACGAGGAGGAGTAGCGCACAGGCTTAAGAGATTACTCAAACCAGACAACTATCAACTATTATTGGTTTTGAAACAAAATCAAACGTGAGGACTATGCGAGGAGGCAGGCGAGAAGGTGCGGGCAGGAAGCTTAAGTGGGCACATGGCAAGACAACAACCATTCGTGTTCCTGAATCCTTGGCTAGTGAGGTTTTACGATTGGCCAGGCAGCTAGACTTGGGAATTCAGTTTGATAACGTTGCGAATTCAAAAGCTATCGACCTTACTGGAATACCGATTCACCATCTGGATGAGCAACCGGTGATTGCTGTCAAAGATCTACTCCGAAAGGGGTTCAAGATCAGACCATTGAAGTTGGTTGATTCGCTCAGAAAAGAAATTGATAGGATTCGCTGAAATGACTGAAAATAGTATCGTTCGGCAGTTTAATCAGGCTAAAATTGAGCAGCGAGTGACCGATGGCTACATCAATCTCAATCAGATGGCGAAGGCGACTGAAAAGCGGATTGATAACTGGCTACAAAACCGGTCAACGCAGGAATTGCTCACCGAGTTCAAGAACCAGCAAAATAAACTACCTGGAATTCCAGGTAGTTTATCTGAGCCTCTCATCACGATTGAAGGGCGCAGCGGTGGCACTTGGGCACACCCTGATATCGCGATTCAGTTTGCCCAATGGTGCAGTCCGGCTTTTGCACTTCAGGTCAGTCGCTGGGTGCGGGAGTGGTTAACAACAGGCCACAGCCCACTGGCCAACACCGACCGAGTAGGTCTTAGAAGCACACTCAAAGATGACTCAAGGCTCAGGATGACTGACCAAGTGAAGGTCTACTTGGAGCAAATTCAGCGCTACGACGATAGGAAGTACAGGGGTCAGTTTTTCGCCCGCGTCCATGATGCGATCAATCAAGCAGTAACAGGGGAGACGGCTAAGGAAATGAGGGAACGCCTCTCTCAAGTACTGGCTCGAAAGGTAGCTCAAAAAGAACTCATCCGCGACTATTTTCCCGCCTTAGTACTTCAGCGCTATATCTCTATGTGTGAGGCATCTGCTAACTTCATGATTCGTGAGGAGCTTCATCCACTGACTGCGGTTGAACGGGCCGCTGAAATCGTTCTATATGCAGGCTACCAGCCCAAAGCTATTGATTTTGTAGAGCATATCAAGTTTGTACGCCAGCGCCTCACTACTGGACAAGGAGGCTTTGAGTTGCCTGAAGCGTAAGCAATAGGATTAACACATAAAGGTATTAGACCATTATGCCTTCAAGGGATAAAACATTTAGGAAATTAGAGGTTTAAAGCATCCTTAAGCCCTTCTACGTCTTTGATTTCGTCCCACACAATATCCTGAGTTCTTAGCAAATCTATAGCAGCCTGAATGAGATGAACTGGATAGACTCGTTGAGGCCCTGGAACAGGCCCATCATTATTATCCCTAATGTCTTGGGCAGTATTTTGAAGCCAGCGCTGCTGAGCGCGAGTGACTTGAATATTTAGAGTGGCTGTCTTCCCTACCTTCGCGGTGGACTTCTTACCTAGCTTCGCCTTTTGGGTAGGCTCAGTCTTTTGAATAGATTCAACAGGTGGTGTAGAGTTCTTCTCTTCACTAGCAGAAGAGGTTTTACCGAAACTGGATAAACTCATCGCGCCCATTCGCTTTTTATCGGCCATTACCTCAACCCCCAGACTTTTGAGACTTCCTTTGCCAGTGAACTATAAGCGACTGCTCCAGTAGACTTCGGAGCGTAAACACTAATGGGTTTCTGCTGAGCTATCGATTCTGCGATCGCTATATTCCGAGGAACCGTAGTGTGAAGCAGCCGAAAGCCCATATCTTCAGCAGCCTCAATTAACATTTCGTCAGCCTCGCGGGTAAGCACTAGGCGCGGATCGTACTGTCCTCTCAAAACATCAAGAGGCTTATCTGGTGTTTCCTCTCTAATTAGCTGCACAGCCTCTGCCAGCCCTCTCAGCGCAGCAGGCTCACACAGAGTAGGAATCAGAACTCTGTCAGCAGACATGATTGCTTGAACACTAGCAACCGAGAGAGATGGCGGACAATCCATCATATAAAGGTCTAATACCTTTAACCCTTTTAGGGATTTACTCATTAGATCCTTATCGGTTGCTAGTCTAAACATTCCAATATCACCAGGGACTAAATACAAGCCTTTGACCTGAGTTTCTAAAGGCAATCCCTTACTGTCCCCAGTAAGCCATTCGAGAGCAGTAGGTGTTGCACCATCCATCCCCAATCCAAAGCTGAGAGTTCTTTGGCCATCCAGATCAATCAACCCAACAGAGTGAGACTTGGCGAGGGCAGCACCAAGACTGAGCGCGGTGGTAGTTTTTACACTGCCGCCTTTCATATTAAATACAGCTACTTTCAGCACACCTTTATCCCTATAACCTCTTGAGACTTTATACCTAAATGCTTATATAGGATAAAGGATTAAAGGTCTAATACCTTTATACAAAGAGGCAGAAGAATCAACCTCTGAAAATACTTTCCGGGCTTCGAGCATCATGAATGACTCTAACGAGCACTAGATGCTGTCCTGTCAAACGGTAATAAAGATAGTGAGAGCCCTTTGGCCGACCAATATGAAAACGATTCAATCCTAGAGCTAGGTAGGACACATCTCGACCCAGCTGAGGCGTTCTGGCACAGTTTTTGAATAGCCGCTTCAATCCGCTGTTGATAAACTGGCCATTGATCACGGCCAAACTGCTGGATTGTATACGTTCTAATTTCAGCAAGGTCGCGCTTAGCTTCCTGGGTAAGCCTAGCAATATACGGAGGGGAGGGCGGCACTATCAGGTCTTACCAAAGTTTTATCATTAAGCATCTCATCGGATAGATCTTCAATACTGCTCCAGAATGCGGCTCGATCTTCTGGCAGGTTAAAATCGAACGACCCCTCGGCCACACCACTGTCTTCACCTTTCTGAAGCTCAGCGCGCAGCCAACTCAAATGCTCCCGCTTTAGGGATGCGATCGCACGGTTCATTACCTCATCAAGCGTTTGACCAGCTGCAAGGGCTTCCTGAACAAATGCTTCCGATTGTGGAGTCAGCGATACTTCCATAAGGGTGACGTGTGCTTATTCCTATGTTTTACAGGATTTTCAGAAGAACAGCAATCATATCGACTTACGCTTAGTTGATACACACGTTCTGAAAGTCATAGGATAATAGCTATCTACTATCATCCCATAAAGGTATTAGACCTTTATGGGATGATAAAGTAATCACGCCAAGATGCTGTCATCACAGGCACAGCCTTTCTAGGGCGTAATACAACAAGCGTAGAGACCAAGTCTAAGACTTTATGCAGTACTAATCTATATCAGTACTGCATGATGCGATCGCAGCCGCTCGTAGTCGCCTCTCTTCCACTGAAGAGCAGGAGGATACTGCCCAAATTGAATAAAGCAGAAGCTATGCTAGAACCAACTTTGTGACCATTGAAAAGTAATCCCTACAGCACTGCGGGGTACAGAATCGTGAAAAAGAAAAGCTTAGACAATAACCAGCAGGCAAAAACGCCGATACAGTGGAAAAGAAGCATAAGCAATCCCTTAACGAAGATCGGCAACGAGACACTGTCAAACGACTCTCAAGAGCTGTGAGAGCATTGGAAGGTCAGTCTTTCCCAAACCAAACGCAAGCAATAGCAGCACTCACAAAAAAATGCTGGGAGATAGACGTACTGAAGCCTCACTACGCAACATTTAAGAAGTACGAGCACCTTTGGATTCAGTTGATAGCAAAAGAGCCAAAGGGCGATCAGTCGTAGAAAATGGATAAACCGTTTAGCCCCTTACAGAGTGAGT
>JAAUPS010000073.1 GCA_012033015.1 Phormidesmis sp. RL_2_1 | reverse complement strand
GGCTGATACCCTATCAGATATGGCTCCTGAAGATACGGTTTCACTCTATTGCTACCGTATCCCTGGCTACGGCTTGAGATGCTGGTAAAGCGCTCATCTCAAGCGCTCATCAACGTCTAGCTATTCAAGCAAAACTTTAATTTGAAGCGATTGGTTTGTCTTTGAGCTCTAAGTAATACTAACTTAGAGCTTTTTTAATGGATCTACGATCTGACAAAAATGAAAGTGGTTGTCAGGCAATCATATTGGGAAAAATTGATTTCACAAGTCAGACTCACTTGATCTAGTAATACATGTCCAAAAAGTATTTTTTGATACTGTATTGTTTAAGCGGCTCAGTTGCATTTTTTAGCAGTTGTGGACTTTCTGCTCTAGGTCAGGCTGAGATCGTGCAACCGGACAATAGCACTCAAACCAGTCTTGCAGGAGGGGCTCAATGCACTGTTGATTGTACCGTCATTGGCCATAGCCGCTTGGGTAACAATTTATTCCACAGCTTCAGCCAGTTCAGCATTCCAGAAAATGTGACCGTAACCTTTGCAGATGGCGGTGCCAGCAATATATTTGCCCGAGTGTCGGGTGGGCGATCCATCCTTGAGGGAACGCTAGCGGTCACAGGCAGCGGCAATGCCAACTTTTTCTTAATCAATCCGCATGGCGTTACTTTTGGGCCTCAAGCAACGTTGATAACAGCAGGTTCAGTCATTGTCAGCACAGCGGACAGCATCGTCTTTCCCAATCAAGTGCTGTTTGATGCGACAGACACTACCTTGCCTCCCACACTGACTGTCAGCGCACCCGTTGGATTGCAGTTTGGTCAAAATCCAGGAGCACTGATCAATCATTCACAAGCTAGTCCAGCAGGATCGCTCAACATATTTGGTGCTCCTGTAGGGCTACAGGTAAATGCAGGTAAAACACTAGCACTCGTGAGTAGCGGTATCTTTTTAGAGCATGGCAATCTCACCGCAAATGGCGGGCGCATAGAGCTTGGCAGTGTTAGCGCGGGTAGTGAGGTTGCGCTTTCGCCCGAATTTCATTTGAGCTATCAGGGCGTATCAGCTTTTCAAGATATCTATTTGAGGCAAGGTACTTTTGTAGATGCTAGCGGTGATGGCGGAGAAATTGTGGCCCACGGTAGCACTATCAACCTCGCAGATACAGCCGTTATCAGTAACTTTGCCTCAGGTCGCTTATCGTCAAGCCTCATTCACCTAATCGCAAACGAATCAATCAACATTACTGGCATCGGAATTTTGTTTTCCCCGTTGCCTAATAGCTCGAGCGACGGCGCAACTTTAAAGATCGACACGAAGCTGTTGACAATACAAAGGGGGGGAGTGATATCGGGGGGAACGATTGGCACTGGAAATGGCGGCAACTTGGTTATCAATGCTTTAGAGGCAGTGAATGTCAGCGGTGTTGGGGATTTTTCTCCTAGTTTGATCACAACTGCCACAGAAGGTACTGGCGCAGGCGGAGATATCACCATCAATACCCGTCGATTGTCTATTACAGGCGGAGCCCGGATTGAGGCTATCACTTACGGTTTAGGGCAAGGGGGTGATGTGACCGTCAATGCCACTGAGCAAATTCACCTCAGTGGAACGGGCGTAACCCCCTTAGCCGGAGTATTTGCCAGCGGCATTTTGGCATCATCAGGATTAGAAGAACGATCTTTTCAACCTACAGGCATTGGGGGGAGCTTAAGGCTGATCACATCAGAACTTAGTCTAGATAGAGGGGCACAAGTTGGGGTTAACAGCTTAGGAAGCGGTAACGCTGGTAATTTAGAAATCCAGGCTCAGACGGTGAGATTGGACAATAGCTCACAGATAACGGCAGCATCAGCCTTCGGCAATGGTGGCAATATTCATGTGAGAAATTTGGAAACTTTAATATTGCGCCGGGGAAGTGGCATTTCTACTCGAGCCGGGACGGGCAATGGTCAAGGCAATGGTGGCAATATTGATATTGTTGCGAACTTTGTGGTGACTCGCCCTTTTGAAAATAGTGACATTATTGCAACCGCCACCAGAGGACGTGGCGGCAATATTAAGATTGATACTCGAGGGCTATATGGAATTTCTGAACGACGGGCGATCGCAAACAACCGCACTAACGATATTGATGCCACCTCTGATTTTGGCGTGAGCGGCACCATTGCGGTTAACAATTTGGTGGTAGAAGCCGAGCAGCAACTGGTCTCGCTACCGTCGCAAACGTTGACAACTACTGCGCTAATTAGAGAA
Organism: Phormidesmis sp. RL_2_1; assembly: GCA_012033015.1. Taxonomy (GTDB): domain Bacteria; phylum Cyanobacteriota; class Cyanobacteriia; order Phormidesmidales; family Phormidesmidaceae; genus Phormidesmis. Next base: position 18,778 of record JAAUPS010000073.1, on the reverse strand, counting down.
GGCTGTGCTGCTACAGGCAATCGTTTTGTCGTCACTGGCCCTGGGGGCTTACCGACGCATCCTACTGATGCTGTCGATATCAACGCCCCTTTAGTTGACTTAGGAAGAAGCTATGCCAGTCACGCGCTAGGGCGCAATTTGACCGCTGAGGCCGCCCTAGACAGCACAATTACAGCATTACAACAACAGCCTTGGATCGAGGCCAATACAGTTACAACAGATCGCAATAATCGCGTGGTTTTGGTTGCTCAGCCTCGCTCAGGCAGTGAATCGCCTTGGCCTATCACATCTCGCTGCGCGGCATAGCTAGGATGAGGCCAGCACTATTGAGCCGAAACAGGCGACGAAACAGGCGGCAAAATGGGCGGCAAAATGGGCGGCAAAATGGGCGGCAAACATCAAGACTTAGTCTCAAGCTTGGCTTAAAGCTGAAAGTCAATACCTTTGTCTTTGCCATTATTTTCGCCGTCTTCTTCAATCTCAGCAGCAGCGTAAATCTTCACCTGCCCGGACTGTCTGGTTTGCCTGGCTTAGCCCAGCAAGTTGGGCGACAGCCTGTTCAATTGCCTGTTCAATTGCCTGTTCAATCGTCAGAGCAAAATCAGGTTATCTTTCAGCAATCCCTCATAGAACAGGAGGCGCAAGGCCGACAGCTTTATCAATCCGGGCGATTTGTTGAGGCGATCGCACAGTGGCAACGCATTGCCACAATCTACGCCCAACAGCACAACAACTTGTCCCAAGTCAGCGCCCTGAGCAACGTATCTTTAGCCCAACAGCAGCTAGGTCAGTGGGAAATGGCCCAAAGCTACATAGATCAAAGCTTAGCGTTGCTGACGGGCCAGTTTGTCAATAGCGCCCAACAGCAGGTCATGGGTCAAGTCTTGATGGCTCAAGGTAACCTGCAAATGGCCACTGGTCATCCCCACCAAGCCCTAGAAACTTGGGAGCAAGCCAGCGCAGCCTATCTGCAAGGAGAAGAACCTTTACTCTCGCTACGCGCTCAAATTAATCAAGCCCAAGCCCTAAGAGAGTTAGGATTTTACGCTCAGGCTTTAGATCAACTCACGACCGTGTTGGCAACATTGGCCTCTGAGCCCCCTTCTCTGTTAAAGGCAACCACCTTAAACCGATTGGGCGAAATCCTTCGCCTGACAGGTCACCCCTTAGAAGCCCAGATAGCGCTCAACCAAAGCCTTGCGATCGCCCAGCAGTACCATAGCCTCGGTCACATTCGCGCTGCCCTGCTAGAGCTAGGGCACACAGCCCGGCGTCTAGATCATCCCAGCGCAGCCCAAGACTTTTATCAGCGGGCCATGCTAACGATAGCGTCTGATCATTTATCAGCGGATCATTTATCAGCGGATCATTTATCGGCGGATCATTTATCAGCGCCTGCACCAGACCCCTCGTTAGCTCTTTCAGTTGCGACAGCAGCGCAACGGATACCCATCCAGCTTGCTCAATTGGCCCTTAATATAGAAACCGAACAGTGGGCGGCTGCCGCTGAGCTAGGCCCTATAATTCACGAGCAGTTTGCCAGCCTATTTCCTAGCCGCACGGCTATTTATCAACAAGTTAATTGGGCCAATAGCCTGATCAAACTTCAACACATCCATCCTCAGGCCCTGCGAGGCAATCCTATTGGCTGGTTGACCATTGCTCAGCAGTTGCAGCAGGCGGTGCAACAAGCGAAAACGCTGGCAGATACACGGGCTGAGGCCCATGCCAGTGGGACTTTGGGCCATATGTATGAGCAGACTCAGCAGTGGGCGATCGCGCGATCGCTCACGCAGCAGGCTATAGAACTAACTGCCAAGATTAACGCTACAGATATGGCCTATCAGTGGCAGTGGCAGCTAGGCCGCATTTGGCAGGCCCCTAGCAACCCTGAACGTTCTACGACAAAGGCGATAGACGCTTACCATCAAGCGATCAACACCCTTTCTCAGCTAAGAGGTGCACTGGCCAGTAGCAACGACAGCACTCAATTTTCATTCAAAGTAAGCGTAGAACCTATTTACCGGCAGCTTGCTGACCTGCTATTGCAAACACCGGCTGCATCAACCCATCAACAACAAGATTTAATCAGCGCTCAAGAGGTGATTGAATCCCTTCGTCTAGCCGAGTTGGATAACTACTTTCAAGAAGCCTGCATTGATGTCAAGCCCATCAGTATTGACCAAGTTGATCAACAGGCAGCCGTTCTGTATACCCTTGTTTTACAAGATCGACTCTCAGTGATTTTACACCTGCCCAACCAGCCCCTGCAGCAATTTTCTACGCCCGTGCTGGCAGGCGATGTCGCTGACGTGACTCACCAGCTACGCCAAAAGCTAGTCATCCGCAGCCGTAGGCAGTATTTGCCATTTTCTCAACAGCTCTATGGGTGGTTACTGGCCCCGGTCGCCGATGCGATCGCTAGCAGCGGTGTCAGCACCCTTGTCTTTGTGTTAGATGGGCCGTTGCAAAATGTGCCCATGGCGGCTTTACACGATGGCGATCACTTCTTGATTGAAGATTACAGCTTGGCGCTGACCCCCGGATTAAAGCTGTTAAATCCTCAGCCTTGGAATCCGCAAAACTTAAAGGTACTCACCGCAGGGCTCACTGACAGTAGAGCAGGGCTATGGCCATTGCCCTATGTCGCCAAAGAAGTGGAGAACATTACCCGCCAGGTTCAACACAATACTGTTCTTTTAAATCAAGACTTTACCCAAGCGGCACTTGAAGACAGAATCAAGGCGACGCGGTATCCGATTGTTCATATCGCGACCCATGGTCAGTTTGGCTCTACGCCAGAGGAGACTTATTTAGTCGCTTGGGATGAGCGTATTAGTGTGCGAGCAATCAGCGAAATGCTCCAAGCCCATCGAGGCCAGCGCGAAGCGATAGAGCTACTGGTTTTGAGTGCTTGCGAAACGGCCAGTGGAGACCAGCAGGCTGCTTTAGGGCTAGCCGGTGTAGCAATTAAAGCCGGGGCGCGTAGCACCGTGGCCAGTTTGTGGGCGATTAACGATGAATCCACCGCTCACTTTATTGATTATTTTTATCAGCAGCTCACCCAGCCAGGGGCTAGTCGAGCCAGTGCCCTAAGACAAGCCCAGCTACAGCTATTGCAAGAACCACAATATCGGCATCCGAGTGATTGGGCCGCTTATATTTTGCTCGGTAGCTGGCTATAGGGATCGCGCAAATTCTGCAGGATTTTGATCGTGGCGATGGCGTACAGGAATCGGCGTTCCTGGGCGATCGCCCACCAAAGCAGCCGTTTCTTCTAGGGCGGCGCGCAGTCGTTTGGCGGCGTAAATCGACATATCTCGGGGCACGCTAATGCGATCGCGCAAATACCGTAGGGCCGCATCACTCCCCTCAGGCGGCTGACACACCTCCCCTGTGATCAAATGCGTCAGCGCGCAGCGTAGTGCTTGCTCAAACACAGCATCCTCAGCCGGATTTACCCGGATGATATTGTTGCGATGTTTTATGACCCGCTGTAGCGCCTCAGCCTTAGAGGTTTCAGGTTCAAGGTAGGTAACATCGGGCAGTCCCTGCCAGGGGCCATGGTCTACCCGGTCTCGATTGCGCTGCATTTGGGGCTCACCATTGTCGTAGCATCCCCCCATTTGCGGCGGTAAATCATGGGCGTGGGTATGAAAATCGCTTTGGGTGCCTCGGTAGGTCAAGCGACTTTCCATCGCATCGAACCAAGCTGACAAGTGGGCATTTTCTTCTCGCAAAGAGTAGCCTTTGTAATAATATAAGCTGGCATTCATGCGTTCGACATAGGGCGTAAAAATCACATCAGCCGTGCTGAAATCTGCCAAAAAGTAGGGGCCGGGTGTGCTAGCCAAAGCCTCCTCTACCTGGGCGATCACACCGACAAACTGGGCTTTATGGCTATGCTCTTGACCAAACCAACCGGCAGGCTGACATAGCCAGTTACACCACGCGCGAAACAACAATCTCTCTAGCTGTCGCAATGGCAGCACGCTCGGATCTTGCATACCGAGCCCCAAGGGGCCAAAAGCACGCTCTAAAACGATTAAAATATCGTCGCTTTCGGTGATGATGCGACCATCTAATGCCAAGGCAGGCAGCATCCCCGACGGCACTTTGCGTTTATACCAATCTTCTTTTTGGCCGTAGCAAAACATCGTGACCTTTTCGATGCGGTAGGGAATGTGTTTTTCTTCTAGCCACAGCCATACCTTTTGGCAGTACGGGCACCAGGCATGATGGTCGCGATAAAGTGTGATGCGAATATCGGCTTCTGTTTGGCCGAATAAGCGCAGCCGTGATTGGGCGTTGGTGGGGCCGTTGACCCGATCAATTTGGCCCGGATCTATTTGAGAAGTGCTGAGGGCCTCTAATTCGGGCCAGATCAAGGGGGCGATCGCCATGGTGAAATGGTAGGAAAAGTTAAGGGGAACTAAGATCAAGCTATTACGCTCATATTTGAGTATAGCGGCTACACCGTAGGTGGAAAACCCGGTGAAGCAGTCGCGTCGAGATTTGGATATCTATCCTGATAATGGGCCAAAAAAAAGGTGAGGAAGTATCTGGTTTCCTCACCTTCGGTATTCACGCTAACTCTGTTTTTCTTTTTTTTAGAGTTGGCAATTAGGATGGTGCGATCGCAGGCAGCACCTTAAAAACCATTATCGGAGCTAACAAAAAGTCTGCACCCTAGCCCATGGGTGCATGAAGGCATCTTGACTTGAATCACAAAGGTGCCTTCATAAGGTGCCGTGACTATCGGAGTTGCATCAATGGCATCATCAGCATCTACCATCACACCCATTTCGTTAAACAGAAACATGTTGATGTCATTACAGTCTTGATCGCAGCTTCCGTAGATGGATTCACCTTGAAGAAAGTAGCCTGTCACTTGAGTTGAGGCATTATCCTGCAGCCAAGCCGTATAGTCTTGAGCGATTGCCGGACGATTGATATCTACCATGGCACCAACAGTGATAGCGCCAACAGTGATCATCGCTACGCTGCAAGCGGTCGTAGACAATGTGCGCAAGCTAGATTCTAAAGACATGTCATGTTCTCCATTGAAATATTTTTATCCAAAGGCTTGGGTGCAACAGGCTTGGGTGCAACAGGCTTGGGTGCAACAGGCTTGGGATTGCACTAAGCGAGCTTTGTTAATTTGGGCAAAACTTAGGCCGTTAAAAGCCTTGTTCAGAGCTAATGGCAACTGCGCAAGCTTCGGCGTAGCAAGCGGGCATGGTGACTTGTACAACAAAGTTGCCAGCGTAGGGCGCATATACATAGGGCTGGTTGTCAGGGGCATCGTCAGCCGCCACTATCGTGCCTGAGGCGTCATAAAGATACATATCTATATCGGTACAGTCGATATCACAGGTTGCATAAATGGCTTCGCCCGCATTGAAGTAGCCCGATACGTTGGTAAATTGGCCCGATGAGAGCCATGCTGTGCGATCTTGCGCTAAGGCAGGGCTGACGGTACTTGCAATTGCTACGGTAGCGCAGGCGACCGAGGTGGCAATAGCGCAAACTTTAGAACTTAGAGACATGATAATTTTCCTTTGATGTCAGTCAAGTCAGTTAAATGAAGTAAGTTTTGTACAAGAGAAACAATCGCTTTGATTAGGACTGAATCTATGACAATGTGACAATGTGACGAAGATTGAGGCAGTACTCACTGGCCTTTATTGCTCAAAAAACCTGCTAGAAAGAATTAATGGGTGGATGTTGCCAGCGCAAATGCTATGGCTGAAATCAGATTTGCCAAGTTGGCATAATTGCTATCAATAGCGATCGCTAAAACCAGCGAGAGACCCTTTGAATTCAGCATGTACTTAAACAAAAGCACTGAGAAAAAGACCAAACAAACAGGGTCGATTGATATAAAGAGAGCCGTTTTGGGCTGTGTCTTTTGGCGTATTTGTGAGGTCGAAAGAATGGGGGCGATCGCATCTATCTAACAGCAGAAGTTGTTTTTAAAGTCGTTCTTAAAGTTTGTGTAAATGTCAAATCTAAAAAACTTGCTGGCCAATCCCTATATTTACGGAAGGATGCCTGCATAATTGTGACAAGCTGCTGTAATAGGCCGCCGTGATAGGTCGCCGTGATAGGTTGCTGTGATAGGCCGGTGCGCCTAGGCGCGTAAGGGCTGCATATCTGTCGTTTAGCTGCATATCTGTCGTTTAGAATAGGAGTGTTTTCGGTAGATCTGGGCTCAATCTGGCATCTGAGCCAGCGCACGTACTACACCTCATTGATTTGGGTTAACGCCATGGATGATCCCCAAGAAACACCTGACAATACCTCTCAAACAACGCCTGACAAGCAAGCAGGCGAAAAGCAGGTCTCTAGAGAACAAGCCCTAAGTCAGCGCCAATCTCGCCAGCAGCCATGGCAAGGCGTTGTGAATCTGTGGCAAGGTGTGCAAAAGCAAGTCGCTGCAAAACTGCCAGCGCCCTTAACACCGACCGATCTATCAAACATCACTCTGCCAAACATCACTCTGCCAAACATCACTCTGCCAAAGATCAATCTGCGAAAGTGGCTACCCATCGACGCAATGCAGCTTAGCCAAGCCTATGCAGATGCTCAAAGTACCTTTCAAAAAGATGTGTTGCAGTCATTTATGGTCAGCGATGAAAAATCGCTGATATTTTGCAGCAGGTCAGGGCAGAACTACCGACGACCGAAGCTCTGCTGATTGGCAAGCCTCAATCCGGTAAAAGCTCGATTGTAAGGGGGCTTACAGGTGTATCTGCCGAAATTGTGGGGCAAGGTTTTCGGCCCCATACCCAAAATACAGAACGCTATGCTTACCCATCGGAAGATTTGCCGCTGCTCATTTTTACCGATACGGTGGGATTAGGCGATATTGTCCAAGAGACATCTGCGATTGTGCAGGAGTTGGCGGATGAATTGCGCAGCGAGCGACAGCAAGAGCGCCGACGTGCTCGCATATTAGTTTTGACCGTTAAGATCACAGATTTTGCCGTTGATCAATTACGGCAAATTGCCCAACAGCTTAGAAAAACTTATCCCGATGTGCCCTGTCTGCTAGCGGTCACCTGCCTCCATGAAATTTACCCGGCAGATTGGCTGAATCATCCGAGCTATCCACCGGAGGCAGAGGCGCTTAAGCGAGCCTTTACGGCTATTCAAGCAGACTTTTCAGGCTGTTTTGACCGGGCTGTGCTGCTGGATTTTACCCTGGAAGAAGATGGGTTTGAGCCACTGTTTTATGGTCAAGATGCGCTGCGCGATGCGTTAGCCGAATTGCTGCCGGAGGCCGAGGCCAAGGCAATTTATCAGCTCATAGATGATCAAGATATGGTCAGCGCCCAGCTTGGTAGTCTGTACCGGGATGTCGGCAGACGCTATATTTCAGCTTTTGCTGTGATTACGGCGGCGCTAGCGGCTGTGCCTTTGCCTTTTGCGACGATGCCGGTACTGACGGCCTTGCAAATTTCGATGGTGGGGCTATTAGGACAGCTCTATGGACAGCGGTTGTCGCGATCGCAGGCGGGTGGTGTGGTCAGTGCGATCGCAGGTGGGTTTTTCGCCCAGGCAATTGGCCGCGAACTGATTAAATTTATCCCTGGCTTTGGTAGTGTGATTGCCGCCTCATGGGCAGCGGGCTACACATGGTCGCTAGGCGAAGGGGCTTGCCTGTATTTTGGTGATCTGATGGGAGGTAAAAAGCCTGATCCTGAACGGATTCAGCAGGTTATGGCCCAAGCCTTTGAAGCGGCTAAAGACCGTTTTCGAAACAGCCCCTAGAAAAATCCATTGAACCCATTGATTCGCAAATTCGTATAAGCGATAAAATGAGCCGATATAGCTACTAAAGTTAGGACAATGGAGGTTCTCACCGCTGCTAGGCGAATGAGTTGTTGTCACTCAAAGCTGCTAGCGTTGGTGTAGTCTCTTTGAGGAGAATCACCATTGTTCTAACTCACGCAACAACGCTCACGCAACAACGCTCACGCAACAACGCTCACGCAACAACGCTCACGCAACAAACGCTCACTCGGTAAAAGCTCACTCGATAAAAGCTATAGTAGGCGAATGCAATTATCCATGTCTCAACCTATTCAACAACTTATAGAACCTCATGTTAAAGACTTGGGCGGCTTCCAGGTGCGGCGCAGCCTGCCCCATGATGAGTGCAGCCTAGTTGGCCCTTTTATCTTTTTTGATCATCTTGGCCCGGCGACTTTTCCGCCCGGAAAAGGTATTGATGTGCGGCCCCATCCCCATATCAATTTGGCTACGGTGACTTATCTTTTTGAAGGGGCGGTGATGCACCGAGATAGTTTAGGCAGTGTACAGGAGATTTGTCCTGGCGCGGTAAACTGGATGACGGCGGGCAGAGGAATTGTGCACTCGGAGCGATCGCCCGAGTCTGTTCGTCATCAAACAACGACATTACATGCTATTCAAACCTGGATAGCGCTCCCCGAAGCCGATGAAGAGGTAGAACCCTGGTTTCATCACTATGCCGCAGAGGTAATCCCCCAGTGGGAAGAAACGGGCGCACTGATTAAATTAATTGCTGGGCAAGCCTATGGCCGTACCTCACCTGTCAAGGTCTATTCGCCCATGCTGTATTTGGATGTGCTGCTGTCTGAGGGCGGTTTTTTTACTTTGGAGGCTGACTACAGTGAGCGAGCAATTTACAGCGTCACCGATGGCTTGAACGTTAATGGCACCGGGTTAGAACAGCATCGGCTAGCGGTGCTTAAAATAGGAGAATCCGTCACCATTACGGCTGATGGCGCAGCCCGCTGTGTGGTTATCGGCGGAGAACCTGTCGGTAAGCGGGTTAAGTGGTGGAATTTTGTATCTAGTCGGCCTGAGCGGATTGAGCAAGCGAAAAGAGACTGGCGAGAGCAACGCTTTGCCAAGGTACCCGGAGAAGATGAGTTTATTCCTTTGCCCCAAGAAACAGAAATGGTGCAGCCCATGAGCTGAAGCTGCTAACCCTTCCCAATTGAGCTTGCTAACCTCTCAGGTTCTATCGGTGTTCTCACGTATTTGGTTGTCACGTATTTAGTTGTCACGTATTTAGCGGTGGCCTGTTTCTAGGGTTCCTCGGGTGACGCCGAGTTGGCTTGAGAGGTTGAGCGATCGCCACAACTGGTCACCGCTGATTTTTCCTTGCAACAACATTTGGTATGCGTGGAGGGTTTGTGTGACTTGTGTAGGAGATTCGTTTAAAAACGCTATGCGAAAGTAACGAGCACCTTTATCAATGAGCCGGGTGACAAATTCTGCGCCGGTTTGGGCGCGGCCATTGAAGAGGGTGTTGCGGCAGCCTGCGTCGGCTTGGAGAATGTGTTCGGTGCCGGTGCGATCGCGTAATTTTACCTCATGGGTATCACAGGGGCGGCCACAGTTTGTAAAATCTGTTCCTTCAGATAAAAACGCACAGAAAACGCAGTGCTCCATGTGAAACATCGGCATATGCTGGTGAATGGTGATATCGAACCAAGTCGGTGGTGCTGTAGTGAGCAAATCTTCGAGCTGCTGAACGTTGAGATCATAGGAGGCGTTGAGCCGCTCTAGGCCAAACTCTCTTTTGAAGTAGTCAGCCGTAATCGGATTGGCTACATTCAGTGAAAAGTCACCAATGCAGCGATCGCCTGCAAAAAAAGCAAGATGATCATAGTTTCGCACCAAGTAACCGTCGGCCCCTGCTTGACGCACCTGCTTGAGAATATAGTATTCGCTGGGCTTAGTTATCCGAGGTGGTGCAATGAAAAGCTGGGAATGGGTGCCTTTTGCTAAGTTGAACGCTTGCACTTGCTGCACCGCCTGACGATAGCGAAGCGGGTTTTCAAATTCGCAATACAAAGTTTCGAGCCCAGCAGACAACGCCGCCTCAAGCTGAGGTAGCGTCCGCACGAGGGCAATGAGCTGAGTGTTGGTGGTTGCTTGAGTGGTGGTTGCTTCGGTGGTAGTTGCTTGAGTGGTAGTTGCTTGAGTGGTGGTTGCTTGAGTGGTGGTAGGCGGCAGCAGATCGCGGTGAGAAGCATGGGGATTCAATATCCAGGGCACATCGCGAGATAAGGGTATAGCTTGAGCGGTACGCATGGCCATTAATTGTTCAATTAATGTTCGGCGAAGCTGATTTAACGCGCTCACTGGCAACATCACCTCTCCTTGAAGCTGATTGGTGAGCGCTGAGAGTTCAAACGGGGTGCTGCCAAGGCGCGAAAATTGTTGAATTAAACGCTCGGTGGTGAGGGGTTGGTGGTGGGCCACGACTAGGGGTATCTCTGTGGTGGCTTGGATGCTGTGGCCTTGGCGATCGCGGGCGATCGCACATAGGCTCTGGCCTGCTGCACCGGATATGTCTATGAACAGCGATCGCTTAAATTTGGGCGTATCGCCACTGTAGGTTTGGCGAATTGCTTTATCTAGCTCAGGATCGCTTGTTTTCCAGAGCGATCGCCCACCCTAACGCTGCTCGTATCAATGTCGTGCCGCCCAAAGCTGATCAACGTTTCCTTGCCGTTTGCCTTCACCTCGTACAAACGCCCCCCTTGGTCTTGATCAGGATTGCCGTTATCAATGACCACACCGTCTCCCGGCTTGACAGGAATCTGGGTTTCTACAGCCCATTGCACAGCATTTTTGTGTCGTCGAATGCGCGAAATCTGGCCAATATAGGCTCCCCGCTTCTTGCCAAAGCGAGCATGTACCAACTGTTGATTGTCTATCCCTTGAAACCATCCGGTAGAGAGCCCGCGCGAAAAAGCCATTTCCAGCGCGTAGCGCTCTTCTGCAGAAGGGTGGTAAGTCGGCTGCAAGCGGCGAAAGTTGAGATCTTGTGCGGGTGAAGCTAGGGATGAAACGTCAGTAGCAGCCCAGTCTTCTGCAGGCATTAGATCAGCCATCACCTGATCTAATGCCTGACGATAGACACGGGTGACGTTAGCCACGTACTCGGGCGTTTTTAAGCGGCCCTCTATTTTTAAACTGGTGATGCCAGCTTTAACCAAGTCAGGCACCACTGGCAGTCCAGAAAGATCTTGAGGGCTCAAAAGATAGGCGCGGTCTTTTAGCTGGATCTCCTTGCCATCGGCGATCAAATCATAGGTCATCCGGCAAGCTTGGGCGCATTCGCCCCTGTTGGCTGAGCGGCCACCTAAGGCCTCACTGGTCAAGCACTGCCCCGAATAGGCCACACACAGCGCCCCATGGACAAAGGTCTCCAAAGGCAGGGCAATATTTTCCTGTTTGAGCTGGCGCTGAATTTTATTGATCTCCTTAATGGAGCATTCGCGGGCAAGTACGACTAAATGACAGCCGAGCTGCTTGGCAAAAGTGACCCCTGCTGCCGATGTTATTGTCATTTGCGTAGAGGCGTGAATGGGAAAATCGGGCGAGAGATGGCGAATGAGTCTGCAGATGCCGACATCTTGCACAATGGCGGCATCGACACCGGCGGCAATGATATTGCGTAAGTAGTGAGCGGCAGCTTTTAGCTCTTTTGGAAAGACCAGCGTATTGAGCGTGACATAGCCTTTGACGCCCCGCCCATGGAGAAAAGCCATCAGCTCAGGCAGATCATTGACCGTAAAGTTATGGGCTCGCATTCGCGCATTAAATCTGTCTAGGCCAAAATAAATGGCGTCGGCTCCGTTTTCTACGGCTGCTTTGGCACAGTCCCAGCTACCCGCTGGAGCAAGCAGTTCTGGAGGGCTGCCAATGGTGGCTGAAGTCGCGCAGGGCATCGTCGATGGGGGCGTCAGCGCCTGGGTTGTCGGTAAGGGAGCAGATGATGAAGGAGGCAAAGCATGACAGACAACGGCAATAAACGGCGCAAGGGGGCATTTTTAAGGCGGATGGAGCCCGTTCAAAGCCCATCCAAAGCCTATCCAAAGCCCATCCAAAGTGTATCGCACTCATCATCTGCCATAAAAGCGGACGTAGCAGAAACTTGAGTCAATGACCGTTGATCTCTAGAATTAATTTACGGTACGGGAGAACTGCGCTGAAAAATGCAGGTTCTTTTTTTTTGCAAAAGTTAGGAGGAACTATGGCTGAGCGTCCGATCATCCTTGGCATTGTAGGCGATAGCGCCGCTGGCAAAACCACTTTAACTCGCGGAATCGCTCAGGTGCTGGGTGAACAAAACGTTGTGGCCATTTGCACCGACGACTACCATCGCTATGACCGCAAGCAGCGTGCTGAGATAGGTATTTCTGCTTTAGATCCTGAGTGTAACTATCTCGATATCATTGAGCAGCATTTGCAAGATCTGAGAAATGGCAAGGCTATTTGAAGCCGATTTACAACCACAGCACCGGTGAATTCGATGCGCCTGAGTACATCGAACCGAAAAGTTTGTGATTGTAGAAGGGCTGCTGGGCTATTCTACGAAGCTGGCTCGCAGTGCCTATGACGTGAAGGTATATTTAGCGCCACCTGAGGATTTGCGCGCGAAGTGGAAAATTAAACGTGATACTCGTAAACGGGGTTATACCGATGAACAAGTGTTAGAAGCGCTACGTCGGCGCGAGCCGGATTCTGAAGCCTTTATTCGTCCTCAGCGGCAGTGGGCCGATATAGTGGTGTCTTTTATTCCGCCGAGTGATGAAAGTGAAAAGGGCAATGATCTGCTGCTCAATGTGGAGTTGGTGCTGCGCCCGACTTTGCCCCACCCTGATTTCACCCATATTCTCGATGATACGGGGAATGACTTGGGCGATGCCATTCGCCTGACGCTAGCGCGTGATATGGGCAAGCCTGTGGATGTATTGCGTGTCGATGGCCATGCCAATGAGAACCAAGTGCAGCAACTGGAGAGAATTTTGTGCAATGAGGTACCTTACCTCGGTCAGTTTTGCAGCTTAGAAGGTAATCAGGATGTGGGTAAAGTTGTCGGGACGACGGGGGAAACGCTACAGAGCTATCCTTTGGCCTTGACGCAACTTTTGGTGACTTATCATGTGCTAAAGGCAGTTGATAGGTCTCAACGAAGGTAGGGGTTTAGGGGCGATCGCCAAAGCCTTGCAGAGAACAGTGGCTAGACAATAGCGGCTGCGAAAAAAGCGGCTGCGGAAAAAAGCGGCTGCGAAAAAGGCGGCTGCGGAAAAAGGCGGCTGCAAAAAAAGGCGGCTGCAAATACTGGTGAGCAAACCAGTTAGAAAACGGATAGGGGCCTTCGTAGGCGTTGACATACTGCAGATGAGAGACCAGTCCCCTATCTGAGTTCCATAGATGAATCTGATAGGCCGGGGGCTCCATTGTAAAAGTAGAGGCTTGGCTTGGCGTAGATAAATCGAGGGATACCTGATGCACCGGGCTAGGGACGGTGTAGGCCAATGTGCCTGCCCATCGGGTTTGAATGGGTCGGTGGGTATGACCGCAGCCGATGCGCTCAATGCAGTCATATTTTTTTACGACGGCGGCTAGGGCTTGGTGGCTGATGAGGCCAATGCTGTCCATGAGGTCTATGCCAGTGTTGAAGGGAGGATGATGCATAAACAGCAGCGTCGGCTGATGGGGGTGATGGCTGAGCTGTTGATCGAGCCAGTCGATGCGATCGCTATCTAATTCACCGTGACCTTTACCAGGAACATTGGTATCTAGCATAATCAGCCGCAAGGGATGCCCTTCTACGGTGTATTGCAAGCAGCCAGTGCGGGGAAGATAAGTATGTTCTGTGAATACCTGACGGATGAGGTCACGGTTATCGTGATTGCCCGGAAGCAAATACACGGGCATGGTGAGCTGGCTGAGGATGGATTTTAGGCGTTGGTATTCGGCGATTTGTGCGTTGTGCACCAAATCGCCTGTGATCACCACAATCTCTGGTGAGAGATTCGCCATGTGGGCAATGGCGCTTTCTACCAATGGGTTTGTATTGACCACGTTATAGGCCAAATCTCCGGGCACCAGTACATGTAGATCTGAAATATGGGCAATGAGCATAGTGTGGGATGACATAGTGGCTGGTGACGTGACTGGAATGATGTTACTGGAATGATATGGCTTGTATGGCATAAGGTAACGACAATTACATCCTAATCACACAAATTACGGATTAATGGAGTGTTGCTCTCGATTGAGTGATTACAGCCTGTGTCAAAACTCACCGCAACTGATTTGGATGTTGCGCGGCTTCTGTTTGATTTGAAGCTGTGTGGAGAGTTGGTGCGAGAGTTTGCAGGGTCGCTGGCAACCGATGCGATCGCAAAATGTGTGACCGATGGCCTGATCGAGCAGTTTGGCTGTACCTTTGCGCGCATATGGCTCGTCAATGCCGACCGTAGTGCCCTGCGATTAGTCGCCTCTTCGGGCCTTTACACCCGCTTGGATGGAGACTTTGCCCATGTGCCGATGGGGGCATTTAAGGTCGGCAAAATTGCCCAACACTGCATTCCTTTTTTGAGCAACTGCCTAGCCGAGGAGGATTGGGTAAAGGATAGAGCCTGGGCTGAAGAAAATCGAATTCGAGGCTTTGCTGGATTACCGCTGATGGTCAAAGATCAGGCTATTGGAGTTTTGGCGGTGTTTAGCCATTACCCCATGGCACCTGAATTTTTAGAGGTTCTCCAAATCCTCAGCATGTCAGTGACCAGCGCCCTCGCAAGTGCCCTAAACCATCGAAAATTTGTCAAGCGACATTCGATCACTGCAACCCATCATCTTTCAGAGCAGCTTGCTGCTATTTTGGGCAGGCAAAGGCTGAGCTTACTTGGCACAGAACAAATCCTTTCTGCGCCGGTCAGTGAGCTACTGTTGCAGACGGCCCAGCAGCTTATGGCGCTATCTTGTCATTACGCCCGCTTGGTGTATACAGCAGATACTGTCGTGCTGGAGGCTATGCTGGCTGTAGGCGGAAAACCCTTACTGGGTGAGGCTGCTCAAGCCCGTGCCTTGAAAGATATGGATGTATTTGAAGAGATTGGTGCGATCGCCCAGCACCTAGGCGGTGAGCTACAAATGCCAACGGGGAGCGACCAAGACGTTGTCCAAATTCGCCTACAGCTACCACAGCAGAGTAGCAAGCTGGTTTCAAGACTTTCAAGACCGCTGGGATCTATGCCGGTAGCATCTATACCCACGACAATGGAGCCGACTTCTCTGGTGGTTGTAGTGTCTCCACTTTCAGCCAGAGAAAAGCAAGTGATGATGCTATTGGCCCAAGGGTACAGAGATAGAGATATTGCCGAGCAGCTTTATATCAGCGAGAGAACAGTCAAGTTCCATGTTAAAAATATGCTGAAGAAGCTAGCGGTGAGAACCCGTATTCAAGCTGTTTTTGAAGCGACCCAAAAGGGCTGGTTAGATTAAGCTGACTGGTTTGTTCGTTCGCCGCTTATGGCTTAACAACAGGCAACTCGGCAGAGCTGATATAGCAACGTAAGGATACATTCTGACTTTGCCTTGGTGAGCATTCCTTAGCACCGTACGACGACGCAGGGTCTCACCGCTGCTCGTCGAGTTAGCTGCTGCTCGTCAAGGTTTTCAGCGTTGGCATAGCCTCTTCGAGGAGAATGACTATATATCCGAACTCACTCGACAGAGGCTGTAGACTTTTGATCGCTTGTTAGAGGCGTTTTATAAGATTTAAACCAACAGGGCAAAAAGCACGACAAGAAGATAGCGGACGAAGAAGGCTGTCATTTTGATTGCATCTCTCACTATTTCCGATAATGTCTAATGCACTACCGCATTTTAATTTTCAATGAGTGAGCCAGCGCGATCAAAAGGATAAAATCGCTGAGTTGCTTGTCCAATAATGTTCTCGCGCGGCACAAAGCCCCAATAGCGGCTATCGTAACTGTCGTTTCTGTTATCACCTAAAACAAAATAAGAATTAGGGGGCACCACTTGAGGCCCCCATTCGTCTTGTAGGGCTTCTTCTTTACCAATGTAATTCTCTTGCAGCGGCTGATCATTAATATAGACCTGTCTTCCTTTGATTTGAACTTTATCGCCGGGTAGTCCGATAATGCGTTTAATCCAGGCATCGTGAAAGCTCTCCTGCTGTAAAGCCTCTGTAGACGAAAATACAATAATGTCACCTCGTTCGGGTGAACGAAATCGATAAGTTAGTTTGTCAATAATGAGTCGATCGTTTATTTGCAACGTTGGTAGCATTGCCTCAGAGGGAATATATCGGGCTTCTGCTACAAATTGTCGAATCACAATTGCTAAAAGTGCACTCAGAACAACTGAGATACTAATAAATCCTGCAATGAACAGCATGATTACTCGTTGTGTTCGCTCTCGACGCAAAGGCGCAGAAGTGTAAACGTGATAAATGGCAGTCAAAGTCAATAAAGCCTGTAGCAGCTTTGCAACTAAAACAATGGCTAAGTTTGAGGATCTTGCTACGACACCTACTGCGATGAAAACAACAAAAAGAAGAATCCCAGTTAACCACTTCCTGATGTAGGCGTGTCCTAATCCGGGAACAAAACCCGATAAAAAAACAGCTAGCCAAGCATCTTTAGTTTCTCTTCGAGCTGATTCAAACGCCGGGGTATTTGCGCTTATAGCAGAAAAATAGGCATCAAACCAATTCCAGAGCGGTAAAACTAGTAACGCGATGATCAAGACTGCAATTCCGGTTAGAGGGTTATAAGTAGAACTAATGATGAGCCAACCCCCAACTGCACTCAAGAGAAAATAACTGAACAGAATGAAGTAGCCCTTAAGCGGCTTGCCAGCGTAAATCTGTCCGATTCCTGGTAAAATTTGAGACAAATTAACAGCAAGCCACGGTTCCTTATTGCTTGCTTCATCAGTGAAATGCTGCTCAGATAGAGACATGAACTTACACCAATTCGAAACTAAATTGTAATGACTCAGACTTTAAAAAAGCGAGATTTTTTTAAGGCTCCAGCGTAACGACTCAGGCTGAAACCTTAGAAAAACAGGCAAACTAGAGAGAACACTTTTGAGGGCCTTTTGAGGGCCTTTTGAGGGCATTGAGTACAGTCAGCTCCTGCTTTCTAACGGTCGATATGTAGCCACGAATGCGGCAGAACTGTCGGCTACTAGCAGCGGTGCGAAAGCAACCCGAAATCTTCTGTTTGAGTTTCATCATACGTACATCGCGTTCGGCCTAGTTGTTATCAAAAGGCATTCGACAGTCAAACCAGCAATTCTAAGTTTCAACTTACAAATTACAGACTACAGATTACAGATTACAGATTACAGATTACAGATTACAGATTACAGATTACAGATTACAGACATGCATTTTGCCTCAATGAGGAACGAGGTTGAGGAACGAGGTTGAGGAACGAGGTTGCTGGGTTTCAGCCAGTAAGCCTGTATTCAAGCTAAGTGACAGACACTATAGTATTCTGTGTGCCTGTAGTTTTTACGATTGCTTGGTAAACTTTGATGAATCACCGGTTTTTACTTCGATTGGTCACCAATTTGGCCGTCGTATTGTTGACGCTTTTTTGCTGTGGTGTGGTGCTGTGGGTCATTGATGAATTTGTCCAGTGGGACATTTTGCCAGATGCCTGGAGCTTAATTGTGCGGGCTTTGTTAGTGGCTGGCGGTGTTACTGCCTTTGCGCTGTTGATGATGAATGTATTGCTGTCACTGGCTCTGCTGGCTGAGTCAAATGCTAGCAGAGCGCGGTTGCCCAACTATGGTATTTCGCAGCAATTAAAGCGTCGTGTTCGCAAAAGCATTGTGATTGGGATAGCGGCGATCGCACTGACTATCGGTGGCTTGCAAGTAACCAACCACTTCCGTTCTCAGGCGGCAGCCCAAGCATCACGGGTTGAGTTTTTTCAGGCCCAAAGCGATCTCAATGCCGCTACTCAGCAGGTCGTGAATCTCTTTACCCCACCATTGCTCGAAGCCATTGGCACTAACAGCTTGGCCGAAAAAGGTCAATTAGGCAATCTCAGCAAACTGTTGAGCGCTATTCCCCTTTCGTTTCCCCACTCGCCCAATGCTACCCTGATTCTTCTAGCCTCTCAACCCCCTTTTAAGTATGCACGGGTCACCAGCGGCAGCATTCGCTCGGGCGATAATGGCGCTCTATCGCTCTCACCAGAATTCTACGCGACGTTCCCGGCTGAGCAAGAAGTTCAGATCATAGAACAACTTTTTGCAGGTACACTGCCTGAAATCAAAGCGCCCCTAAAAGGCCAAATCATTAACAACACCTTGCCTAGTGCTTGGGGCATACTCACACGAGAAGGCCAAGTCATTGCTGTTGTTTATCTACAGAGCGATCTGTTCTCAAGCTATCCACCTGATGCTATCCCTTCTTTTCACCACAATGGGCCAGATGCTTTATTCAGTAACTAGCCTTTTGCTCAGGGAGGGAAAATAAATGGTTCCATAAACGTTGTTGTTGTCACTCCACAGTTGCGCTGAATCGGAAGCGATATTGTTGATGAATATCGGCGGTGGCTCGCTGAGTGCTGATACGCTAGGAGGCGACAAGTTTTTGCGGTCTTTTGAAACATCAGAATTAATATCTGGCAGCTTGATATCTGGCAGCTTAATATTTGGCAGCTTGATATCTGGAGCTATAAAAATCGCGCCGCCTTTTCCCTGCGCAGTTGCAAGCGCTGGGCTAGCGGTGTTGGTAGGCAAAGGGTTAGCGGCTAGCGCCACATTGTTCTCAAATCGTGTGTGGTTCAAGATGAGGTGACCTGAGCGGATGAAAATCGCGCCGCCAAAACCGCCGCCACCGCCGCCATAACCCAAGGTGCCATCGCCGCCGCCAAAAGCCGCCTGTCCCGCCATGGCCTGGATTGTCGAAACCATCTGCTGTACCAAGGCC
>JAAUPS010000072.1 GCA_012033015.1 Phormidesmis sp. RL_2_1 | reverse complement strand
TTTGTATCCCCCTGTAGCAGCTACATGAGCCGTCGTATATTCATCGGAGATATCCACGGTCACTACGACGGGCTGATGACACTCGTTTCTATGATTTCACCTACTCGCTCAGACACCCTACACTTCGTGGGTGACTTGATCGATCGGGGGCCGAAGAGTTCGCAAGTGGTGGATTTCGTCCGCCAGGGTAATTATCCCTGCGTCTTGGGCAATCACGAGCACCTCCTACTCAATGCGTTTCCCGATGAAGATCCTAATCTGGGTGCTTTTCAGGGTTGGCTAAATAGTGGCGGCCAGCCCACCTTGACAAACTATCCCAATACCGAAGCCTTGCTAGAGCACGTTGAGTGGATGAAAACCCTGCCGCTGTATCTAGATCTCGGCGATATTTTTCTTGTTCATGCCGGGTTAGATCCTCGCAAAGCCTTACACGAGCAGACCCGCATGGATTTTTGCTGGATTCGAGATGTGTTTCATCGCCATCCAAAACCGGCGATGAAAGGTAAGCGCATTATCACCGGTCACACCATTACTTTTACCCTACCTGGTGTTCAACCCGGTCAAATTGCTCAAGGCCCAGGTTGGTTAGATATTGATACAGGTGCATATCATCCCAAAAGTGGCTGGCTCACGGCTGTTGATATGGATCATTTCCTGGTGTATCAGGTCAACACAATCACCCAGGCTAAGCGTATGACGACGCTAGAAAATGCAGCCGTTCCGATTGATCCAACTGCTGTGCAGCCTAGAAGCAGACGGCGAGTGGTTGCCCATTAAGCGGATGCCGTCGAACCCATGCCATTAAGTATCAATACAGAATACAGAACAGCGCTTAAATATACAGCTAAGCAAGCATATGACAGTTAAAAGAGAACTAAAAGAGAACTAAGAGAGAACAGTCTGGCCGGAAAAGTAGTCTTGAAGCTGTTGTCTATGGTCATGGGCGAGTTCAGCTAGGGGAATCTCTGTCACTGGAAAAGCTTTAACTTCTAGCACTTCGTCTTGATCTAAAATTTGAAACTCTCCTTCGGCCTTTGCTTCTATGGCGATGCAAACGGAGTGAAAACGCGGATCTCGATTGGCGTCAGAATACACGCCTACTAGCCGACCCACTGCCGTGAGTATGAGTCCGGTTTCTTCTGCTAACTCGCGTTTAGCAGCGGTGGCAATATCTTCATTCCAATCCACGATGCCTCCTGGGAGTCCCCATCGTCCGTTATCGCGACGACGAATGAGCACAATCCGCCCGTCCCACAATAATGGAATAATGCTGGTACCCACGATAGGACGGCGTAACAATAGCCCAAGCAAGGTTCTTACAGGGCGCAGTTTACTGAAGGGTCGAAATCTCTGCGGCATGGAAAAAGCTGCTAAGGCGAGCGGCTAGGGGCAATCAGAAAAAATTAATACCTTTTAATACCTTTTAATACCTTTTAATACCTTAATCACTCAGTTACCTTAATCACTCATGGCCTTAATATCGGTGATGACTTCGGCCACATGAGGTTCCGGCTTGACCTTACGGTAAACCTTTTCTAAACGGCCATCTGTGCCAATGATGAAAGTACTTCGGGTAATACCCATATACTCTTTGCCATACATTTTCTTCAGTCCGTAGCAGCCGTAAAGTGTGCCGACTTTACCCGCCTCATCTACTAATAAAGGAAACGGCAGGCTGTACTTAGCTGCAAATTTATTATGGGACTGAGCACTATCCGTACTCACCCCCAAAAGGGCCACCCCTGCCAGTTGTAAATCACGGTAAGCATCTCGAAAGGCACAAGCCTCTTTGGTACAGCCAGGGGTGTTGTCACGAGGGTAAAAAACATGACAATACGCTTGATATCAGTGTCAGCTAATAGGTTAGCAAGGCTAATCGTATTGCCATCAGCATCGGGCAGAGAAAAATCTGGGGCGGTGTCTCCGGCAGTAAGCGTCATAGGTGGTTGAGCTAGTGGGTTAACGCGTTGCTTGGCAACAGAAATTGCGTAGGATAGGGCTAAAAAATTGTATACCTTACTGTTACGTAAAAGCTGCAAAAGCCACAGTATCAGCAAAGCT
Organism: Phormidesmis sp. RL_2_1; assembly: GCA_012033015.1. GTDB lineage: Bacteria > Cyanobacteriota > Cyanobacteriia > Phormidesmidales > Phormidesmidaceae > Phormidesmis. Next base: position 19,017 of record JAAUPS010000072.1, on the reverse strand, counting down.
AATTTTAAGAGAGCCAGCCTTACAGCTTAAGTGGCTTGTTTTCCGTTTTTGCTGGTCACGTTCAGCCTGTCATGTGACACATTGCAGATTTCGTTAAGGTTTGAGATAGAGAAAGCAGCGCTACTATTATTCGATACTTTTGTATTCGATATTTTGCAGGCCCATTGGCAGGGCCAGTGTCTTGCGATCGCGGCTTGGGGCTACTACACGCTACTACACATATTGCTTCTGTCGAGTGAGTTAGGACAATAGTAATCGCTAGAAGCCTTGACTAGCAGCGGTGAGACCCTGCGTCGTCGTACGGCGCTAAGGAATGCTACCCAAGACAAGGAATATTCACCAAGACAAGGAAGCTCCCCAAGACAAGGAATACTCACCAAGACAAAGTCAGAATGCATCCTTACTTTGCCATAGCAGCAGAGACACAGAGCCCCGACAAGTATCGTCCATAACGCTTGCAACCATAACCTTTGCCAACTTATTTTTACGTCAATCGCTACTTATGGTCACCCTACGGCTACACCCCATATTCCCTCAGCCACTCTGCCATCACTTAGGGCACATGAGTCATATTTTGATGCTATCGCTATCGGCTTTGGTGATATCTGGCTGCCAAATACGGACTTCTTCAACCGATGCTCCGTCTACTCCGTCTACTATTGGCCCTTTTGCTAAAGGAGCCGCTGTTGAACCGGTTGCTCAAAACTCAACGGATCTTTCTAGAGAAACTGATCATTTGCCTAGTATGCGTGCGTACACGCTGGCATGGCAAAGTCAGCAGGTTAATGACCAATCGGCTATCAGTCAACCCATAGGTGAGCATCAAGAACCCGGTGTAGGCAGAGCAGAAGCTCAGAGCAAGCAGATTCACAGTGAAAGTACCAATGGCCAGATGGCGGCAGTGCTGAGGCTAAAAGCATCCCCAAGCGTTGCTTTGCCTATTGATGCTCCGCCGAGGGAGGCAGGGCTGCTGCCCGGACAGTATTGTTTCCATAAGACAGAGGCTGAGAACTGGCTCAGCATTCGCCTAGAGGTGTTCAGCCCTGATTATCTGCAAGGTGAAAGTGTGGGTACTATTACTCATCCAAAATCGGGAAAGACGCTTTATCAGCAAACTTTCGCTGGAAAACTGGTCGATGATCAGGCTTTAGTCGATGTCACAACTTATATCGCAGGTGTTAACAAAAGCCGTCAAGAAGTTTGGCAAATGAGTGTAGAGCAGCTTGATATGGGCCGAGTGCAGGTTGGGCAAGCACCTTGCCTAGAGATGGCTGCTGATTTTCAGTCGTGAGCCTTAGATTGCTGTCTACAGGCCCATAGACTACAGGCCCACAGACTATAGGCCCATAGACTACAAGTCCACGGACTACAGGCCCACGGACTGTATGCTCATAGACTACAAGTCCACGGACTACATGCCCATAATTGCGTAGCCTGAATCGACATATAAGATTTGCCCGGTTATGCCGCTAGCTAAGTCGCTACATAAAAATGCAGCCGTATTGCCTACCTCTGTTTGGGTGACGGTACGGCGCAACGGGGCGACTTCTTCGACATGGTGAATCATGTCTAAAATGCCACCAATGGCGGAGGAGGCTAGGGTGCGAATGGGGCCTGCCGAAATCCCGTTGACTCGAATATTTTGAGGCCCAAGCTCGGCGGCTAAGTAGCGAACATTCATCTCTAAGGCGGCTTTTGCTACTCCCATGACGTTGTAGTTTGGTACGACTCGAACGCCGCCGAGGTAAGTCAGTGTGACAATATTACCGCCTTCGCTCATCAGTGCTTTTGCCCCTTGTGCCAAGCGAACCAGGGAGTAGGCGCTCACACTTAAAGCCAGGTCAAACCCGGCACGTGAGGTATCGCTGAAATGACCTGTGAGATCGTCGCGATTAGCAAAAGCCAAGCAATGGATGAGAATATCGAAGCTGCCCCACTTTTCTTGGAGAGTGTCGAACAGCTCGGTTACCTGAGCATCGTCTTGGACGTTGCAAGGTAAAAATAGGCTGGGAGTGAGCGGCTCGGTGAGCTTACGCACCTTTTCTTCGGCGCGGCCTTTGTCATCGGGTAGGTAGGTTATCCCAATCTCTGCGCCTGCGGTGTGGAGCTGCTGGGCAATGCCCCAGGCAATGGATCGATTGTTGGCAATGCCGGTAACAAGGGCTTTCTTTCCGGTCAGATCTAGCATGAATCTTTAGAATCTTTATTTGAATACAGTTTATTGAGATGTCATAGGAGCATACTGAAAAATGGGGATGCCTTGATAGTCTTTGGCGTAATTGATAATGGTGATGGTTACAGTGGGCTAAGCGGCGTGGCTAAGCTGCTGAGATATGCTGATTTTGACGGGTTGCAGCTTGAAAGCGGGCCGCTTATGAATGAGGCGTTATGAATAGGCAAAGTATGCGCTTTTAGCAGCTTTAGGTAAAATTTGGTATTAGGCAATACAAAAAACTGATCTGACCATGGGTTTTAGTTGTACTAGATTGGGTGAGCATCTCATAACATAAAAGCTTGATGCCACGCTTTTGATACTTCGGTTGGTTGGAATGTCTTATCATCTCTACCAGTTGCCTTTAGCCCGTGGTCTTTTGCCCTCTTAGGCCCTACTTTTTCGGTTTTCCAGTATGGTTGCAGCAATTCCCAATAAGCCCGTGTCTGATCTATTTCGTTCGCTGTCTGGAAGTGGCCTGCCGCCGGTAGTTGAGTCTTATGAGCGCAATAAAACTATCTTTTTTCCGGGCGATCCGGCAGAGCGGGTATATTTTTTAACCAAAGGGGCTGTGAAGCTCTCACGGGTGTACGAGGCGGGTGAAGAAATTACGGTGGCGCTGTTGCGTGAAAATAGCGTGTTTGGGGTACTGTCTTTGCTCACTGGGGAGCGTTCGGATAGGTTTTATCATGCGGTTGCGTTTACGCCGGTTGAGCTATTGTCTTTGCAGGGCGATCAGGTGAGTCAAGCGCTAAAAGAATATCCTGAGCTGTCGGCTTTAATGCTGCGGGGCTTGTCATCGCGCATTTTGCAGACGGAGATGATGATTGAAACGCTTGCGCATAGGGATATGGGCTCTCGACTGGTCAGTTTTTTGTTGATTTTGTGTCGCGACTTTGGGGGTGCCGGGTAGTACAGGTATTACGGTGGATCTCAAGCTTTCGCATCAGGCGATCGCAGAAGCGATTGGTTCGACCAGAGTAACGGTCACTCGCTTGTTGGGCGATCTGCGAGAAAAGGATATGATTTCTATTCATAAAAAGAAAATTACGGTTCATGATCCTGTGACGCTGTCGCAGCAGTTTGCCTGAGGCCAGTTTGCGATTGATAGGGTGGGGGCTAGAACTGGGTTGTACTGTTATATTCTGTGGGGGTAGGCATTGAGCTATCCGCCCTGCTGCGCGGTGCAACATGACTGGATTTGTATTACTTTTTGCGGTGGCCTGTTTGGGCGGTGTGATTGCGACGGTGGGCGATCGCATCGGCATGAAGGTGGGTAAATCTCGCCTGAGTTTATTTAATTTGAGGCCGCGGCAAACCGCCACGCTCGTGAGTGTTGCTACGGGTATGGTGGCGTCTTTTTCCACCCTGATGCTGCTGATTGCCTTGGATGATCAGCTCCGCAAAGGTCTATTTCAGCTCGATGACATTCAGCAAGAACTGGCTGAGGCCCAGACAGACCTCGAATTTACCCAGGCCGAAAAAGATGCTGTAGAGAGCACCCTTGCCGAATCTACGCTGCTCCAAGCCGAAGCGCAAACACGGCTGCTAGAGATTAATGAGTCGCTGCAAACGGCGATCGACCGTGAAGAAGAAACCCTCGATCGGCTGCTGGATACTCAGTCCCAACTCGGCGATGTTTCAGAGCAGGCTAACAGTCTGCGCGATGAAATTAACGGACTGCGATCAGAGCGTCAGGCTCTGATCGATGAACAGGCTAATGTATTACGACAAATTGCCCAGCGTGATCGTGAAATTTCTCAGCGCAATGCCGAAATTGATCAGCAGGATCAAGAGCTAGCGCAGCGCGATGCCGAACTCAGCGATCGCGATGCGCAAATTGCCCAACGCAATCAAGAAATCGCTGAGCGAGAAAACCGTCTGGCAGAGCTACAGACCCAACAAGCCTTTCTATCCCAAGAAATTGCTCGATTGGAGGAAGAATTTCAAGGACTGCGTCTCGGTAACGTCGCCATCGGTCGTAATGAAACCTTGGCACTGACTATTACTCGTGCCAACTCAGCAGAAAACGCCCAGCGAGCGGTTGATGATGCGCTGTCAACTGCGAATCGGATTGCTGTGCAGACGGTGTTACCGGGGATCGAATCTGTCGATGCGATCGCCATTCGCTACGATCCCGATGTCATCAAACAAATTGTTGAGTCGATCACCGACAGCCAAAACTATGTGATTCGAGTTTCTTCAGCCGCCAACTATATCGTCGGAGAACCCTGCGTCAACGCAGCAATTACCCAAGGCGACGAACCCTGCCTACAGGTCAATGTAGATTTTGCCCGCAACGAAGTGCGATTTCAACCCGGAGAGGTGCTCGCCACTACTACCATGGGTGGCCCCAATATTCGCAACGAAGTCCTAATTGAGCGATTTACCCTGCTCAGAGCAACCGCTGAGTTTCAAGCGCGACGAAACGGCATTATCCGATACCAACCCATCATTGCCAACGGTCTGTCAGAGCCTATCTTAGAATTTCTCAGCCAAGTTCAGGCCTATGACGCCCCTGTTGAAGTGCGCGCTGTCGCCAATCAGCCAATTTTAACCACCGGCCCCGTCTATCTCGATCTTATCGCTGTGCAAAACAATCAGATTCTCTTTCGCACTCGAGGTAGCACTCCATAACGACCTTAAATAAAGGCTGCTAGAGACTTGACGGCAGCCATATCCGTCATCAGTAATGCAGACAACCAGCAAAGATGAAAAAACTTTCAACATAAAGTTCCAAACAACTTAATAAAACAACGCAATTTTGTGCTCAAATACTCACGAAAAGTAACAAAACATTGATTCAAACCCGCAGTATTCAGGCAAATCTGACAAAACCTTGCGGATAGTTACCAGATTCGCAAAAATTAAGTAAATCTATTATTTAGTGGATAGAATTAAGCTCAGATGTTTTAGGTTCTTCGATGTTTGAGGCGCTTTGGCATTATTAGCAGCTTTGTTTGACTGAGCTGACGCACAATGAAGCTAGCCACTCATTTAAAAATCACTGAGAAACACTCTATTGGCCGCACTCTTGGCCACACTGCTACTCATAAGCCACCGGAGCTTCCTTTATGAAGTTTGAAGATATTTACCAGTTTTTTGAAGATCCACCGCCGGTTTATCTCAACAAGGAACTCGCTGTTTGCTATGTGCTTTCGGTACTGGTGCGCCACGATTCCTACGGGACAGAGCTGATTCATGCAATTGAACATGAGTATCCCAACTACCGACTTTCGGACACAGTTTTGTACAGTGCCCTAAAGTTTTTAGAAAACCAAGCCGCCATCATGGGCTACTGGAAGAAAGTAGAAGGCCGAGGCCGTCCCCGTAGAATGTATCGATTGCGCCCTGATTGGCAAATGAAAGCCCGTGAGCTAGCTGATCTATGGCAGCGCTACATGGCAGGGCAGCAAAGAACCCATACCAGAGCCATCATTCCCAATAATATTGGGCACGAAATCCCTCAGCCGAGTCGGGCGGTTGCCGCTGAAATGAAATTTGCCGGTTCTTAAAGCTGACCGCTGTCCGTAGCTGTAACTTTTAGAACCTCTGCTCATATGGGTGGAGGTTTTGTTTTGGGTCATTGCTTTAGCCAGTAAGCTGTAGCTCAGCCCAGCGATCAAAGCTATAGCGTGTACCGAAGGCATCTGGTACACGCCATAGCAGCCTGGTGCCTAATATTGATTGCGCCAATCATTCAGTAAGGACGTGAGCCAGCGAATGTCGCGATGGCTGAGGGCACCATCTTCGGTGGTGAGCTTATAACAATCACAAGGATACTGAGTGCGGTTGTGATGGGTCAAAATGCGTAGCGCACCACCATTGGGCAGTACGCTGATATTGTAAATATCGGCGCGTCGGGTATTGAGTAGGTAAATGGGCGATCTTAGCCAGTACTGATAAGCCACGAGCAAAACATCGGACTCTAGCTGAATATGGATATGGCGCAGCAGCGCGGTGCTCAATAGATATAGTCCGCTTCTCAAAAAGCGTGCACTGTATAGGCAGCCCATCATCCCTAGGCTGGCAGCGGCTAAAGAGGCAATGCCGCTCAAGCTGGTGATTGTAGCGAGTGAAAAATGCAGCAAACTAAACAAATAGAGTGCGGTTGCCAGCATGGCAGCCCCCATGAGCAACGAGGGCAAAGCGCGCCGTATTTGGATAGATTTAAATCCGGTAGGCGGAATGATCAGTTCTAGGGAGCGGGGCTTTTTGACCGATTTGATTTGGGTGAAAAAGGGTTGATCGCGCTCTTTGCTGCTACTGCTGATGGGAATGGGCAGCATTTGAGCTGGGGTGGAGCGGAGAATTTGTCGCTTGAACATGGCCCACGGCAAGTGGTTGAGAGCATGGAGCGCCTGCTTAGCAGATTTGGGCGATCGCCCATATGGGGCTCAATCAGCCAGTTTAGCCATTGCTGAAAGCTAGCGCTGAGCTGTGTCGTTGGGCAGGCAAACTTTGCTTTGGGGCCATTTTTGACACGGGTGCGGGGTAGATCACCTAAATGACGTCCTGTGGCCAGATAAATCAAGGTTGCCCCTAGGCTGTAAAGATCAGAGGCAAAGGTCGCCTGTCCACCGACCTGTTCGGGTGGCATATAGCCGTAGGTTCCTACAATGGCATCATTTCGCTGCGCCTGCACATATTGCACCGTGCCAAGATTTAGCCACGAGACTTGGCCCAATTCATGGTCATGACCTGAAATGACGATATTACTCGGCTTAATATCTCGATGCACGAGCCCTTTGCCATGGAGATACACCAACCCTTGTAAAAGCTGCTTAGCGATCGCCTTGATATCAGCTTCGCTATAGCGCTGTTCAATCACGCTAGAGCCGTTTGCAGTGGCTTGTCCTTCACGATTGACCTGAGCTTTGGCCTCTGTTGTGGCTAGGGTTTGGCTGCCTTGGTGAGTTTGGACCAACACCAATCCTTTGACTTTAGTGGCGTTTGTATGGGCTAAAGGCTCAACCGCATCGATAGTAAAAGAGTCGATATAGCGAGGAATCGTAGGATGGTTTAGTGATTCTAGTAAATGAATCTCACGCTCAAAACAACAGATATCGGTCGTAGGCGTATTCTCTTCGAGCGTGAGTGACTTGATCACCACCGGTCGCTGCGCGTGAATATCGTTGGCAAGCACTTGTTGATAGCCAAACGGCTGACCAATAGGTTGCAAAATTTCGTAGCGATCGCTCAGGCGTTCAATAACTGTAGAGTATTGTGAAGAAGTAGCCATGCTTATAGATTGCTTTATAGATACTTATAGCTAGAGAAAAAATAGCTAGAGAGAAATAGGCGCTAGAGAGAAATAGGTGCTAGAGAAAATAGGTGCTAGAGAGAAATAGGTGCCAGAGAGAAATAGGTGCTAGAGAGAAATAGGTGCCAGAGAGAAATAGGTAGTTTAAGAATTCCCAGCATCGCGGCTTGTGAACTTAATAGCGCAGTAAGGATGCTCTCTTGCTTCCCTAGTCGATTTAGCCATTGTCACTAAAGGCTGCCAGCGATTACCATTGTCCTAACTAACTCGACAGATGTAATAGTCGCTAAGCCGAGTGCTCAAATCGTGACTGTGCTCTGCAAGCGGAAGTTCGCCGCTTGCTTTGCTAAAGAAACTCTATGGCTATGAAAATTTATCGTGTGGCTTTGTTCTTGCGCTAGCCCTTGAGCTAGCGTTAAAAACGGCTTTGAAAGGCTTTGACAAGTTTTGACAGGCTTTGACAATGGCGGGGCGTCCAGTCGTTGTCTTGTCAAGGTTGAACCAGTCAAGGTTGAACCAGAAAAGGTTGAACCAGAAAAGGTGGGTCAGTGTAATTCAGTCATTGAGCCTAGCTAGTCAAGGGGGGAACTCACACTCAAGGCTCAATTAGCCTATCAGCATATTTCACTTATGGCGGTAAAAAATCGCAAGTTCCGCATTGCGGAACTTGGCTTTGTGTTTTTTCTGGAGTCTTGTTTGCGTAGGATCTACAGTTCACAGAAAGATCCCAAAGTACCGATGAAAAACTCACGAATCGAGATGCAGTAAACCCTCTGCAACGCCGAAAAGCACCATCATAAAAATCTGTCTTTTACTTTGTTGGCAATTCGCTTCATTGTTAGATACGCAATACGGCGACGGGTCAGTTGGGGGATGTCGCTCGCCTCAGTAGGATGGCTCGCTCGATAGTCGAAAAAAGTGTTGATCTCTTGCAAGATTGTACGCAGCCGAGGAACCAACTGTTCAGTTCGATAAGGCGTTAAAATTATCTTATCTGCTGGTTTTTTTGTCTCATTTTGCCTGTTTTCTAAGGGCCAATGATTGATACATTGAATAATCCGCTGAGCATCGTAACCGGTTGAATAGCCTGAGATTTTGTGACAGTTAAAGCCAGGGTCGAGATAATCAGCTAGGGCATGGTTGACACTTGAAAAAACCTCACAGCCACAGGCTAACGCTTCCATGGGAGGAAGGCCAAAGCCTTCGGTGAGGCGGTAGCGTCCCCAATATTCAGCAGAGTCGTATAGGTACACTTTGGCTCGGTTAAATAGCCCGATGAGATCTTCGACATAGCTATCGAGTACGACAACGTTGTTGCATTGTGATTGCAGCACCGGGACAAGCTGCTGTAAGAGATATTCAGACGATTTTCTCGCCTGGACAAGGACATCAATATCTCTGGGCAGGTGGCGATTTTCAAAAGCAGGTGAAATTTCGTTGGGCAAATAGTAAATCAACGTGTTCAGTGCTTTTTCTCCCCAGTAGCTCATGGTATTGCGGCTAACGGTGATAATGGGTATGCGCGCTGGTAGGGTGAAGCCATAGCCGCTGCTATGGGCGTGGTAAATCGTTGGGCGATCGCCAATTTTTGAATCAGCTTAGGCACGTCAAAACCCCAGCTCACGACGAAAATGCAGTCTTTGTACTGGTTGTCACTCAGCACGTCGTCTAAAAAAAGCGTCTCTTTTTCGCGCTGGCGGTAGGTCACCATTTGCGCTTGACAAATTTGCTGGGCCAGTTTGAGGGTTTTAAGTTCTGCGGTGAGTCCGCCTGCAAAAAACTGCTGAGTCGTTCCGGGCAGTAAAAACAACAGTTTTCTCATGGATTGGTTCACAGTGAGAGCGCTTTGAGAGCGCTTTGGGAAGGGTTGATTTTAAGATTTCATAGCCTAGATTTTATAGACTACTGTACAGGTCTTTGAAGCTTTCTAAAAAGGCATAGGCAGCCGGTGTCAGCAGGGCATTTTTGATCCAGCTCACGCCTAATTGGCGGGTAATCGTAAAGGGAAGCTCGGCAATCCGAACTTCGGCTGGAATGGGTTGGGCTGCGAGCTTGGGCAAAATTGTGATGCCTAAGCCTTGGCGGGTCATACTCACAGCGGTAGAGTCATTGGCGATCAGGTAGTCAATGGCGAGCGGGGGCCGAGCCTGCTCAAGGTATGAAAATACGATTTTGCAGCAATCGCTGGATGAGGTGATCAGGGGCTGTTTGCGTAGATCTTCCCAGGTTAGGGGCGATGATTTTTGGTGGACAGGTTCAAGCTTGTGACCCGCGCTGGGCTTATTCGGACTGGGCTTATCTGGACTGGGCAGATTGGTTGGCTGGCGACTATCGCCTTGGCTGTCGGTAGGTTGATTGTGATGGCTTTTGTAAGGGCTATGGTGGGTGCCGGGTGGCAGTAGGGCAATGAAGGGATCTGCCATAATGGGGAGGGTTTCGTATTCTTCGCCTTTGAGCAGTTCGGCAACAGCGAAGTCAGTTTTACCGTCTCGCAAGGTGTCAATCAGTTCGCGAGTGGTGTCAAATTCGGTGATAGAAATATGCACTGTAGGATGGCGATCGCGCAGCCGTGCGATCGCTTCTGGCAAAATCTCGCTGGCCATACTGCGAAAGGCTGCAATGCGCACATGGCCCCCTTCGATGCCCCGAGCCCGAGCTGCTTCACGGCCCATTTCATCCACTAGTTCTAGGACTTGCTGGGCTTGGTTGAAGATGCGATCGCCCACAGGTGTCAGTGAGGCCCGCTGAGGCCCCCGATGAATCAGTGTCACCCCTAAAGCATCTTCTATCGCAGCAATACTATGACTCACTGTAGACTGGCTGACGTTCAGTTCTAACGCTGCCTCACTAAAGCTGCCGGTTGCTACCACACTCATCAAGGCTTTGAGCTGAGAAAGTTTGACTTTATCGCTGAGCTTTTTTGCAGGTTTCCCGGACATAATTTCACCCTTGCGGCGGCTTTCGAACGCTTGTCTGTGAGGCTATCGTACTCTAGCTTTTGCCCCATACGCAGCGCATCGATTCTTTGCATAGCCACCATTGATGTCATGCTTTGCTGATCTTTGGCGGATTTTCTACACTGAATTCATTGAAAGATACCGCTAGCGCTGAGACTAAGGCAGCCCATCTATTCGGCTTTCGCACTGTCTTGCCCCAGCTACATTTGTTTTTTGATTCACTATTTCGTTTGCCAACAGTTAACCCTCACAAGAGACCGTTATGACTAACTTTAATCCCAACTTAAATGCCAATTTCAACTCCGACTGCAATCCAAGTTCAGCCTACTTGCAGTCCAGCGTTTATTCCCCCTCTTCTGCATATAAGCGGTTAGAAAGGCTATATCAGTCGTCCTCTGCATCACGTTCAACAGATTTTTCTATTGGACGCCCTAATTTGTTCAAGCAAGTTGGTCAGTGGCTTCTACAATTTTTGACCGATAGTCAGCAGGTTCGTATTTGGACAAAAGAGTCTGGCAATGGCACGCTGTGGTATGCCTACGATCCGGCCATTGAGCAGGGCATTGCCCGCGTCTCTGAAGATGAGCTGCGGAGATGGCTAGAATCGCGTTATCAGCATTCGTCACAATAATTTCGTCACAATAATATTGTATTGGCAAATATTTGATGGGCATCAATATTGGCTATCAAATATTTGCCATCAATTCAATATTGGCCATCATTATCTCACTTCGGTAGTTTGCACGGTGATAGGGACTGCCATCGGTCTGCAGGTGCGGTAGCGTCCATGGGCAACGTGGCAAATAGCAAAGCTGCTGAGCGGCAAACGCTAACACGCTGCCTACAAAGGATTATGATATAGCAAAGTAAGGATGCATTCTTTGCATTCTTACTTTGTCTGGGTGAGCATTCCTTGTCTTGGTGAGCATTCCTTAGCGCCGTACGACGACGCAGGGTCTCACCGCTAGCGCCGTACGACGACGCGGGTTTTCACCGCTGCTCGTTGAGTGAGCCGCTGTTGGTAAAGGCTTCTAGCGTTGGCGTAGCCTTTGTGAGGAGAATCATTATTGTCCTCACTAACTCGACAGAAGCGGTAGCTGAGAGCAAAGCTCATTTCACTCTAAAACACACTTAGGCAAATTACAGGAGAAGTGCGATGCCTTTTGGCTTAGGCGTACCAGAAATTGTCATTATCGGCGTTGTGGCGATTGTCGTCTTCGGCCCCAAGCGAATTCCTGAGCTAGGAAGCGCACTGGGCAAAACGCTACGCAGCTTCAGAGAAGAGATGGATAATCCTAGTACAGAAAATGACGAGTATTTTGAGGATGATGAACAGGCGTAAGTGAGACAAGTGCGCTGAGTCTTGAAGAAGTTGAGTCTCAAAACAGGCTCTCGCAACGCAAGCTCCAAACTGTATAAAATCCAAAAACCACCCAAAGCGCGATCGCACTCTGGGTGGTTTGATATTCTAGATGGTTTGATATTCTAGATGGCTTGATATTCTAGATGGCTTGGTATAGCCTCTGTCGAGTTAGTTAGGACAATAGTCATCCCTGGAAGCCTTTACTAGCACTAGCTCACTCAACGAGCAGCGGTGAGACCCTGCGTCGTCGTTAAGGAATGCAAGGAATGCTCACCCAGACAGGGAAGCTCACCCAGACAAAGTCAGAATGCATCCTTAAACTTCGCTATATGACGCTATCCAACGCTGATCAAAAGCAACAATCCCAAAGACCAATACCCTCAAAGACCAATACCCTCAAAGACCAGTCACCTCAAATATCAAGCCTTTGGTAAACCTTCGGCAGATTGCGAAGCTGATAGTCAGGGTTGAAGCACTCGCTAATTTCTGCGCTAGAGAGTACGGCAGTCACTTCTAGATCAGCTTCAAGCAGCTTTTGAAAATGGCCACCGGGGGTATTCCAGGCTTGATGAGCATTGGCTTGCACGATGCGGTAGGCATCTTCACGGCTGAGGCCCTTATCTACCAAGGTCAGCAGAACGCGCTGACTAAAGACAACACCGCCATAAAGGTTCATATTGCGCTTCATGTTTTCGGGGTACACCAGCAGATTTTTAATCAGCTTAGTGGTTTCAACCAGCATAAAGTGCGTGAGAATGCAGCTATCTGGAAAAATAACCCGCTCGACAGAGCTATGGGAAATGTCGCGTTCGTGCCACAGCGCCACGTTTTCAAGGGCGGCAACAGCATTCGCGCGCAAAATTCTGGCCATTCCGGTCAGCCGCTCGGACTTGATCGGGTTGCGCTTGTGGGGCATCGCCGAAGAGCCCTTTTGGCCCTTAGCGAAGAACTCTTCGACTTCGAGTACATCAGTGCGTTGCAAGTTGCGAATTTCGACAGCGAAGCGCTCAATTGATGCACCTAGCCCCGCCAAAGTCATAATGAATTCGGCATGGACATCACGGGAAATCACCTGGGTAGAAGCAGTGTCGGCTTAAGCCCAAGCAATTGGCAGGCGATTTCTTCAACTTCGGGGTCGATGTTGGCATAGGTACCGACGGCTCCCGAGATTTGACCAACCGCAATTTCATCTTGAATGCGGCAGAGGCGTTCGCGGTGGCGCTGCATTTCGGCCAACCAGCCCGCTAGCTTGAAGCCAAAGGTCATCGGTTCTGCGTGAATACCGTGCGACCGGCCAATCATTACCGTGTGGCGATGCTCCTGCGCTTTGTAGCGAATGGCCTGAATCAGGTTTTCGACATGGGTTGATATCAGCTTGTGGCTAGCGACAATTTGCAGCGACAAGGCCGTATCGAGTACATCAGAACTGGTCATGCCAAGGTGGATATAGCGGCCTGCATCCCCGACATATTCGTTCACATTGGTAAGGAAAGCAATCACATCATGGCGCACTTCAGCCTCAATTTCGAGGATGCGCTCGACGCTAAAGTCGGCTTTTGCCTTGATAATTTCTACAGCTTCTTTGGGAATTCGCCCTAGCTGGGCTTGGGCCTCACAGACGGCAATTTCTACCTGTAGCCAGGTCTGGAATTTGTACTGATCTGTCCAAAGATCGCCCATCTCGGGCAGCGTATAGCGTTCTATCAAGGGGTGCACTGGGCCTAAAGCAACCGATTTATTTTATCGGTAAGTGCCGACATCTCACACTATAATTTGTAACAGCGTAATAGATTAGGTCGTCGAATCTACATAAAAAGGGGATGGTTCGTTCGTAAGGTGACACTTTCGTAAGGTGACACTTTCACAAGGTGACGAGGCTGCGGACACAGTCTCAGATGGCGCATTTGTTGTTTCAGCGTCTCTACAGTCAAAGTCGAATAAGGTGTAGAGTCAGCAGTAGCAGCAGCAGTAGCAGCAGCAGCAGTAGAAGCAACAGTAGCGCAAAAAGTAGCCAGAGCTTTCGCACGGCCATCTCATGGCATAAAATCCATTTGCGTCTGGTTTTACCGCCAAAAACAGCCGCTGGTTCAATACATTTGCAAGTGGCAAGTGGTGGGGAAGAAGTTGTCGATTTGCGTTTAATTGTCGATTCGCTTATGTCTTAGCAAGCGGTGTCACAGTGACTTTGTTTGTTATTTTTTGTTATTTCACCAATCGCTTCCATCGATGGCCTCGCAGTCTATCAGGGGGCATATTGTGAGACATATTATGGGACATATTGAATGATTTCCTTTGACTTTATGTACGGTGGCAGTTCTTGCTCCTGCCCTGTAAGCAGAGGAGAAAAATGTCATGAACCCGAGAGGGAGCCCGTATTTAAAGCGAAAAAATGTACTATATGCTACCAAAGCATGGCCATTTCTCCTTAGCTCAAACGTGTGACTGGTGACATGCAGTGAAAATAGTTTGAATAAGGGCATCTACCCCAAGATAATTTAAAGAAATCTAGATAAAGCAATCTAGATAAAAAAGAAATCTAGAACAATCTAGAGTCACTAGAATCATCATTTGCAGGTATTGTTAGCCCCCTTGCCTGCTGTTTAACTGCTGCGAAGCTAACTATGCTATGGCTAACGTTTGGGCAATCCACTCCGTTGGAGACTCCTTAGTCACCTACTTACGTAATTCATACAACACTTTTATCGATCAAAACGCGCCGGATGATAGTAGCTTGCCAAATCCGGTGCCTGAATGCCGATTTAGTCTGCTTTCTAGCCCTGCTTTTGACGATATGGAAAGCGCTTTAGAAGGAGAGCATCAGCTTTCGCTGTATCTCTATCGCATTAATGTGAATGAACATTTGCGTAACCTTCGCCAAGGCGGAGATTTTCCGCAAAAACAGGTGCCGCTATCGCTGGATCTTCACTACTTAATGACGGTTTGGTCAAAAAGTGCGCTGGCTGAGCAGCTCATTATTGCTTGGGCTATGCGGCAAATGCAGGCTACCCCTGTGTTGGATCGCTCTTATCTGAGTGCTCAGGCCAACTGGGGCACTGAAGAAATGGTGCAAATTATTCCTGCAGAGCTGACTCACGAAGATATGATGCGCATTTGGGATGCGCTAAAACCAGCCTATAGACTCAGCTTTGGCTATGTTGCAAGAGTGGTTCGCATAGAATCTGATGTGGTTGAAACAGGTTTGCCGGTTGTGGCTACTCGATTTGGCTTAGGGGTTGCGAATGGGGCAACAGAGACTGTAGAGCCTCGCTTGGGAGTGTTGCCATGATATCTGCAACGTTATCTGCAACGTTATTAGAGAGAACCCTCATGATGACAGAACAGAGCGATCGCCGTATTCTTGCTGCCATTCGCTGTATTGATGGCATTACCCGTCGTCCCATTCGATTGCCCTTGCAGCTCAGCGCCCCTGGCAGTCGCTTTGTCCGTAACCGCAGCGGCGATTACATTTTATTGAGTGCCCCTGGGTGGGAGGCTTACACCCATGCTTTTCGGCTTGAAACCTTGGCTGCCACACCGCCGCCTGCCACACCGCCGCCTGCCACGCTTGAGATCACCCTGGCCGATCCGAGCAATGCTTATTTGCCTCGCAAATTTTCTTTTGCGCTGCCGCGATCGCCCGAGCCTACGGCTGAGGATGCTTTGTTTAAAACCCTCACTGTGCCGCTGTATCCATCTCCTTTGGCTGGCAAAAATCCGGGTTGGGCGGTGTTGCGTGCCACTATTGTCAATGCCGCTCGTCAGCCGCTGCCTTGGACATTGATTGAGATTATTCCTGAAGTTGTTCAATCTGGCCAAAGTGCTACCATTTTTGCCCAAGCTGACTGGCGAGGCGAAGCGCTGATTATTGTTCCGGGCATTCCGGTGAGTACTTGGGCGGCTGCCACCGATGCCGACGATGCGCCTGTGACGACTCAAAACATCAACATTCAACTCAACTTGCTGTTTGATGTTAGCCAAGTTACGCCCTTACCTGCCAATGGCGACTTTAGCGACAATCCCAATCGTGACTATGTGCCCAATCCCGATGGGTTGTTGGCCAATAGAGCCGCTTTATTGACCAGCAGTCATACCTTAGCTGTGGTTTCAGGGCGCGATCGCGCCATCACACTGACTTTTCCCTAATCCGTCCTTACGCTCATCCGTCCCTTTCCCACTCTCTTACCTTCCTCTTACCTTCTTAGGAATGACCCATGCCCGAATATTTAGCACCCGGCGTCTATGTCGAAGAAACCAGCTTCCGCGCCAAATCTATTGAAGGCGTCAGTACCAGCACCGCCGGATTTGTCGGCCTGACGCGCCGTGGCCCTGTCGCGAATCCTGCCAGTGGCAACCTGCTCGAACTGATCACCAGCTTCGGAGATTTTGAGCGCATCTACGGCGGCCTAGAAAATCTCACCTTTGGCAGCGCCCCTTCGATCAACTATTTGGCCCACGCCGTCCGCAGCTTTTTTAATGAAGGCGGCGGCAGACTTTATATCTCTAGGGTCTACGCGCCTACTGCGCCTAACGCGGGCGCTGCTGCCGTGACCCTTGGCAATGTCGATGTTAAAGCCCGCTTCCCTGGCAAAGCCTACGAAGGGAGTGTCAGCTTTCAACAAACGCTTACCCTGGCTAGCAGCGTCACCCTTAAGAGTGCACCCATCGGCACCCTGCTCAAAGTCGCCGATGCTTATTTTTTAAAAACAGACACTGGATGGTTCGCTGAAGATGGCACCACGCAGCTCACTGACGCGCAGGCAGGGGCCGCTGACAACAATTTTGTCTCGCTCAGTGTTGTCTTCACCGATGCCGCTGGCAATCAACAGACTTACGACAACTTAGGCTTGAGCGCCAATCACCCGCAGGCTATCAGCAAAGTGCTGAGCGAAACCCCTAGCCGTCGCAGCGATTATCTGCAAAATCCCTACGCGGTGGTCAATCGAAATACCTCTGCTTTTACACTCCGCACCGATTTGTTTGGCGATGCTACTGCGCTCACCAATGGCGCTCGCGTCGCCGTGCTTACAGGTGGTAATGACGGTGTAGCACCGGGACAAAGTGATTTTGAAGCGGCCCTTAAAGAACTGGCCAGTGTAGAAGATATTTCGGTGGTGGCTGCGCCCGGATATTCCACCTTAAGTGCTGCCCAAGGCATTCAAACTGCCCTGATTGCCCATGCCGAAAGTCGCCGCTCGTATCGCATCGCCATTTTAGATACGCCCAAAAGCCAGTCAGTGACGGAAGCAAGAGCCGTTAAAAGCCGAATTGATTCTAAATATGCCGCGCTTTACTATCCATGGGTAACGGTTGCAAATCCGCTGTTTCGACCTGGAAATGCGGCGATTCCAGCAGAAATTGACCTGCCGCCGAGTGGATTTATGGCGGGCATTTACGCTCGCAATGATGTTGAGCGCGGCGTTTCTAAATCGCCTGCCAATGAGGTGGTGCGCAGCGCCATTCGCTTTGAAAGGGAAGTCAATTTTGCTGAGCAAGAATCACTCAATCCCTTTGGGGTGAACTGTCTGCGGTTTTTCCCTGGGCGCGGATACCGGGTGTGGGGGGCGCGCACGACTAGCTCCGATCCGGAGTGGAAGTATGTGAATATTCGTCGCTACTTTAACTATTTAGAACAATCGATTGATCGGGGGACTCAGTGGGCGGTGTTTGAGTCGAATGGGCCGCAGCTATGGACGAATGTACGCGATACGATTACGGCCTTTTTGTATAACGAGTGGATTTCGGGGGCGTTGCTTGGTAACTCTCCCAATGAAGCCTTTTTTGTGAAGTGCGATCGCTCAACCATGACCCAAAACGATCTCGATAATGGCCGTTTGATTTGTCTGATTGGGGTGGCTGTTGTGAAGCCTGCCGAGTTTGTGATTTTCCGGATTGGTCAAAAAACTGCCGAGGCTAGCAGCTAATCACTCATTGAGGGCTGCGCTCATCTCTGTCGCCTGCTGCTTGTTACCGCTTGATTGTCTTTAAATTTTGTCTCTAAGTTTTGTCTCTAAGGAACAACATTATGCCGAGAACTCATCCCTATCCTGCTTTTAACTTTTTGGTCAATCTCAATGGCCCTGTAGGGCCAGAAGAACCGTTGGGCGGATTTTCAGATGTTTCGGGCCTAGGCACGGAAATCACCATTGCGGAATATCGCAACGGCAATGAAAAAGAGAATCGTACCCGCAAAGTACCGGGTATTTACAAAGCCTCTGATGTGACGCTGAAGCGCGGCTGGTTGATTCGGCTGATTTGTGGGCGTGGGTGCAGGCTGCGCGGGTGCAGGGGCCAGATGCCCAGCGTGAGGTGGTGATTACCCTGCGCGATGAGGCGGGCAAAAGCATTCAGGCATGGAAGCTGCGTGGTGTGGTGCCGATGAAGTATACCGCGCCGACCTTTGCCGCCAAAGGCGGGGGAGATTTGGCGTTAGAAGAACTTACGCTGTCGGCCGAGACGATTGAATTTGAGAAGCTGAGCTAAAACCACTGGGCTAGAACAATGACAGGGCCAATCACCGGACTGAGATTTACAACTCAATCGCCACCGATTAAAGTCGATGCCAATCGCTCGGATGTGGCTTGTTTTGTTGGCTTTATCGGTCGGCGGCAGGTGAACGGGCAGCCCACTGTCGTGCCGGATGCGATCGCGCAATACCTGCTTCAGCAAGGCTGGCAAACGGGCCCCTATGCCCGAGCCGGTGCCACCCGTGAATTTGGCAGTGAATCGGCTCAATTTTCCCTGTTAGATGTACCTGTGCCCATTGATAGCTGGGCTGTGTTTAATCAGCTTTTTACGCCCAATCAGCGGCCAATTGCTGAAAATTCTCGCCGCTTAGGCAGCAGTTATTTCGGCACCGCTGTGCGCGCCTTTTTTATGCAGGGCGGACGGCGCTGCTATGTGGTGCGGATGGGCGATCCGCTGCCGATGACGGCTGATCGAGATCGACGGCTGGCGTCAGTGGCGACGCTGATTCCGGGCTATCAGGTTAATCAACCAGGGACATTTGCGGGCAATCCCAATGATCGCGCGACTTGGCACGGGGTCGGGCACCTGTTGGGCCTTGCAGAAGTCTCCTTTGTTTGCCTGCCCGACTTGAGTGATGCGGTTGCCGATGTGCCCCATGCCGTGGCCACCACCCGGCCTGTGGCGACCTTTCCTGAACGGTTTGTGGCCTGCTCTGCGCCTCAGGCCGATCCGGCCCCTGACTTTGGCATTCGCGCCC
>JAAUPS010000289.1 GCA_012033015.1 Phormidesmis sp. RL_2_1 | reverse complement strand
CTACTGCTGCAAAATGCTCGATTACGATTGGGCGATCAGTGTTTGGGGTTGAGTTTTTATCCGCAGTCTCGAGCAGTTCCCAGGGAACTCATCTGAATTTCTCGTAATTTTAGGTGCCAAAATCCTGATCTCATCAGGCAACCTATTGCAGTTCAAGTCGCCCCGTTGGCTAGAGAGTCTAGATGGCTTAAACGATCCCGCTCACGGCATCCCTATCGATGCTTTACAGGAATTTCAATGGGACTTAGGCAAAGACACCGGGCTAACAAAGCTAACATTGCAGCCGGATCATCTGCTGTGCAGGGGTCAAGTTATGGTAAATCCATAACTTGACCGACAATACTTTGAGTAGACGTGATCGTTTCGGTTAGTCTACCTCGCTGGATAGCGGTTTCAAAGTTTTCAAATTCACTGTGCGATCAGCGGCGTTAGCAATGGAATGAGATATATCACAAAATAGTAAACCAGCGGTGCCGTAAAGACATAGCTATCGGTACGATCTAAGATGCCGCCGTGTCCAGGTATCAGTGTGCCAGAATCCTTTACCCCAGCATCGCGTTTCATCAGTGACTCAGTCAAATCTCCTAGTAGGCTAGAAATGCCAATGATGGTGCCCAATGCCGCGCCCGTCAGCCACCAAATTGGCCAGCCCATCGCCCACGCCCCGATAATGCCTACGCTAGCACTTGCGCCCATCCCAAAAATGGCACCTTCAACCGTTTTCTTGGGACTGATGCTCGAAAGGGGAGTACGCCCAAAACTTTTGCCAAAGGCATAGGCCCCAATGTCTGCGCCCCAGATGCAGGCAAAGGCAATGAAAGTCACAGTTAAACCCGTTGGGAACTGCATCCAGTCAAAGCTCGTTGGCCAATACCCTCCTAAAGGCAAACTAGCCGTACCGCCCGCATCAAGATCTCTCAATCGTATCCAGAATGTCGGTAAATAGCCGCCGTAAAACAAGGCCAAAATCGAAGCAGCTACATCGGCAATGGTGGCAAACTTGGGTTGAAATAATAGATAAAAGCAGATACAAGTGCCTGCTAGAGCCAAAATGGCATCGGCAACCGGCGGTGCAAGATGGGCCGTCACTAACAGCACCTGACTGACCATCAGTGTGGTTTTAACCGCAGGATTAATACCTTTAGCACGTACTAACTCAAATACTTCTAGCTGGCCGAGGTAAACAATAATACCAAACCCAATTGTGAAGTACCACCCCCCCAACACAATTAAGCTAAGGGCGATTGCGATCGCGACAATTCCACTGGTAATGCGAACCCAAGGCATAGAAGTACTCATTCAAGTGAACAAACGCTCAGCAAAGTGCCCATAGCGCAAGATAAGGTCTGATAAGACACTACAGCAAAGTCTATCCCGCCTGCATGGGGATACCTTAGGATTGCTCAGATCCAGTGCGAAGAAACAAAAACCTCCGTCTGGGACTCTTCGTAGGTGAAAGAGTTACAGGGGAGGTTGGCTAATTCGTCTAGATTTTAATGCGAACTATGCTTTGCTTGACGTTAAAGTTTCTGCCTGTGATAACGTCCATAGTACAGACTTACCTTCAAGCTTGTTCGGTACTGGTGCGTCCATCAGGTTGAGAATTGTAGGTCCAACATCAATAGAACGACCTTCTGGCAAAACTGTTCCACCTGCAATTCCTGGGCCTTTGATATTGATGAATCCTCTGGCTCTATGACTTCCCGTACGTCTATACGGAACAGGCCCGATACGACCACACTTAGGATGGTCAATAACATCAGCCGGTATATCAGCCCATTCTACTATTAGGTCAGCACCAGGATTCTTTGGATCCCTATCCAAGCTTGAATTTCGAGAACGAATAACCTGCTTGACGACGGGTTTTCCATTTCTAGGATTGATGATTTTCATCAAGTCTGCAGTTAGCTCATCACATACCGTCTCATAATCAGAAGGATCAACAATTCCATGGGGTTCTCGCCCTTTCAAGTTAATTCGTATGTAACCTTCTGAAAAACTAGGTAAGGCAAACGCTTTCATTTTTGGCCAGAAAGGTTTGTACCAACTTACAGGTTGCCAGAAAAAAGGATCTTTCTCCGCCTGTAGTTTCTGAGCAGATGATAGATCAGGCTCCATGATGCTACCCAAAAAACGGTCTATATACTTGTGAGCCTTACTTGGTAAAGAGCGGCGTAATGACCTGCGGATGATGTTGGGATCCTCTCTGAGTTGCCAAATTTCACCAGTCCAAGTTTTTCTTTTGGGATTCAGCAAAGGAGTCGGAGGCTCTTTTGTGGGGTCTCCTTTTGCAATCAAAGCTTCTCCAGGGAAATTCCATCTGTATAGAAACTCGCCTAACATAAACATGCTAGGAACATCCGTCGTGTTGTTTCCGCTGCCATGGACTGAAAATATTACAATCGTGGTATCTTCAGAAGCTGTTTCAACAATTTTGCCTATGGAAGCATCTACAGCGCGGAAGGTTTCTAGGAGGGGATCAGACTTGGGAAAGCGGTTCTTCACATACTCATATAAAGGATGATCAGGTTGGCTTAAAAACCAAAAGTCGTGACCAGCCGAATGAGGCTCGCCAAAAACCGTCAAAAATAAATCCCAATCTTCCTCCTGAAGAAAATCTAAGCAAATTTGAGTACGAGCTTCAATACCTTTTTGAAGCGCTGACTGTAATCCTGTTAAGTATTCTCGATTCCACCAGTCACCGTGATCTTTATGTAGAGCAGGATGTTTGCCGTATTTTCGCTCTATATCTAGAAAAACCTCTTTAGGTTGAGAGTGGCTAGGCGTACCTGGTGAATGGGCTCCCCAAGCTAGCACTTGAACACCATCAACATTAGGGCTCAGCGTCCCTTTTGGCATATCGAAAACAGCCACTTTATGTCCAGACCCTAATGCGTAAAAAGGGGGATGTTCTTCAAAATCGTAAGCCTGAATATTTTGGACATCGTATGTCCCTTCTATTAGCTTAATTCCTCCCCAGTAACCTGTTGCTTCTGGCTCACAGGCTGTCAAAAAGTTTGTCCATGGTGTTTCCGCTTTATAATAGTTTCCACCTTCCAGCCTTCCGTATGCCCCTTGCTTTCTTAGCTTCTTGAGGTTGTTCAAATAGCCTTTTTCCATCCAGTCGTCAAGCAATTCTGGATCAGCAGCATCAAGACCAATAGCGATAACAGAGCGCTTCATGTTTAATATCCTCTTACAGTGAATATGGGTACAGTGAATATGGGTATTAGGTTGACGATGAGATTAACTATTCAGAATTACAAAAATTTGCTAGAAGCTTAGCCCTAAGGCTACTTTTAATAAACTCAAATGGACTTAAAAGCGCACTTACAAAGAAAGTCATTTCGCAGGCCGCTACAACATCTGTTGACAATTGTTTTCGGTATTTAGCCCAATGAAAAATAACTCTCTTAAAGCTTCCAAGTAAAACCTTCAAAAATACCAATGGCCTTTGTTTTTTATGACTATTGATTATGCGAAGCTCACAAATACATGAACCAACGGTATCAGATAGCTTAAGAAGATAGTCGGGCTCTAATCGCCAGCTAGGGATTTCGTGAACAATATGTAGATCGGGGTTGTACCAAATTTCCCACCCAGCTCTGTACAGATGAATGGATATTTCAAAATCGTTCCCACCTCTAGTTGTTCGAGCTAGTTTGCGTGGCACGCTTTCTACCCAGGCCTGTTTTCGAATTATCAGACCTGCCCCCGCAGGTAGAAACAAAACATTAGGATTGAATTGTTTGGGCGTGGGGCCGTGTTCCTTAATTGCTAGAAATGACTGTATTCTTTCAAAATTTTTCGGTGGTTTAGTTTCGAAAGCTCCGTGAATTTGTCCCCCAAATGCACCTATTTTCGGATGCTGTATGCCGAAATGATACGCAGCACTAACCCAATCTGAATTAGGAATAGTGTCATCGTCTAAGAAGCCCACAAAGGTTCCCCGAGACTGCTCAACAGCAGCTTGTCGAGCGAAGGCAAGTCCTTGCTGTTGCTCAAAAGTATATTTCAGCGAACAGTCGCTCCGCCAATGCGTTTTTTGTCCCTCGAAAACTTCTTTGATATTGTCACTGCTATTGTTATCGACAATGATAACTTCCCAAGTAAAGTCATCTGTATTAATCTGAGCCCGCAGCGCCTCCAGTAACTTTGGTATGCGATTAGACCCATTATACGTAGGGATAGCAACTGTAAAGTCAACCGAGTTCGATGTCATAGTCCAAGAAGTATCAATGAAGCGAAACAGCAGTTGAACAGCATCGCCAAACCGGCACCGCTCAACCTAGGATACTCAAATTGTCTGAGGGCTACTTAGATTATGGTGATAACTTTATGTATTCTTTGTCATCTGATATAGCAAAGTGCAAATGTATTCGAGATGCCTAAACAAAAGAAATCACCTAAAAAAGTAACGCATTTGTGCTCTGTACACCAATATGCTCTAGGCCCTTCAACCTACATGTCTAATGCACTGGCAGCTCATGATGAGGCTAACTTTGACTGGCTCACTCAAACGACACGTTGTGTCGATAAAGCTTTTAGCACAGGGCCTAATCCAACCTTTTGTCAAATAGCGGGCGACTTATCTGGCTATGCAGCAATGATGATTTGACTTATACTAAGCGCTGAGAAGCCTGTTAGCTGTGCGATATCTACTGGTGTATAGGCTGCACCTACACCATCACGGTCAAATTGTAGTAAACCTGTATCGGTATCGAATAGAAAATTGGCGCTGCTGCCTAAAGAAATTGGATTGTTGCTGCTAACAAAGGTGCCAGAATTTGAGGCGCTGGTGCTGAGCTGAATATCTTTTGATAGCCCTCCATTAAATCCTGCTGCTGAGAAAAGTAATCGATCATCCTCGCTAAAGTCGGTAATATAATCCAATCCATCTTGAATTGAGCTATATGCGAACGTATCGATGCCGCCACCTCCTGTCAACGTGTCAATGCCATGTTCTCCACGAATTAATTCGTTGTTAGTGGTTCCAATGAGTGTGTCGCTGTTGCTAGTTCCTATGACAAGATTGTTTGTAAGCAATTCATCGCTTTGAGCGCTATCGACAACATCACGAATGGCAGCATAAAAAGAACTAGCGATTTCTTGATTACCTTCATCGTTTGGGTGATATCCGTCAGGTTCTAAATGCTGGGTAGAGATTAGCGCATTGCCTATGTCGACGAAGCTAACTTTTTTACCTTCACCTGTCTTGTTAGATACTAAGCCAGGAATTCGGGAATTGTAATCGGCAATACGCTGAGGGAAATTAGCAGGTGTCGTTGGGCCAAAACTTGCAGGGTTAGTCGGGCCAATAGAAGCAACAATCAGATGGGAATTAGGTCTGATGCTGGTGATGATATCAATAAGATTGCTGAGGCGAGAAATTGCTTCAGTAATAGAAATAGTGGAGGAACGCATATCATTTGTGCCAATGTGCAGCAAAATGATTTCGGGCTGGTAGCTAGTGAGCCATTGGCTAACGTTGCTTGCAATTTGATCGATTTTCCAGCCACCGTGACCTTCATGCTCCGTATCATTAAAGGAACCATCTCCGTTGCTTTGGGAGCCTACAAAGTCAAAACCTATGCCGCCAATGTTTAGCAATTGGGAAAGATGATCTCGGTATCCATTTTGAGTTGCTAGATTAGATTTTACGCCGTTTTCGAATTCTGCCCCTCGTGTGATGGAATCTCCAAGAGGCATAATCTCAAGAATTCCATTGTTTCCTGCAAGCGAACCGCCTTCAGCAATCAGTTGAATGGAATCGATGCGGCCGAGTTCACCTTGGTGTTCTTGTCCTACAATTCGGATAGTGTCAGTGGCTGTAAGGGTAATACCCGAGATAGTTCTGGAAGTACGGCTCTTACTGTCAGCGATGGGGCTACCCCCTAGGCTGTTAGCCGTCCAGTTATCAATGAGGATGTCATTGAGGTAAAGCTCATAGGTAGCTTGGCCATCGTTTTCATCAAAGTAGGTGACGAGTATGTCGTAGGTCCCATCGGGGCCAGCGAACTGCGCAGCGGCACTACCATTGCTGGTATCGTTGGTGGTGCCTGGCATAGTGATATAGCCTTTGGCGAAGTCAGCGGTGTAGTCGCCAGAGAGGGCCATGTCTTCGGCTTCTATGAAAAAGCCTGATATGACAGGTATTGCTGTGGTTGGGTCAGTCGGGTCAGTCGGATCAGTTGGGTCAGTTGGATCAGTTGGGTCAGTCGGATCAGTCTCAGCAATCAGTTGAATGGAATCGATGCGGCCGAGTTCACCTTGGTGTTCTTGTCCTACAATTCGGATAGTGTCAGTGGCTGTAAGGGTAATACCCGAGATAGTTCTGGAAGTACGGCTCTTACTGT
>JAAUPS010000288.1 GCA_012033015.1 Phormidesmis sp. RL_2_1 | reverse complement strand
GACGGCATAGGTCTAGGCCATTCATGCCAGGCAGCATCAAATCTAGAATCACTAGGTTGATATCTGCGATCGCCCCTTTACCCTGCTTGGGGCTCTGGCTAGGCTCATCATGACGCTCACCCTGCTCTGGGCTGCCTATCAGCATTTCGAGCGCCCGTTGGCCGTTGTCGGCCACAAATACCTCAAAGCCTTCGTCAGCAAGCGACAGAGCCACAGTCTCACGGATTAGAGCTTCGTCCTCAACCAGTAACACTTTACCAAGGCCGATACGAATATCCGTTTGGGCGGTCGCCACCTTTAGAGAAACCATTTATAAGGAATCCTGTATGTATTCTTCGCGATCTTAGCAGGGATATTCACGGGGGCAAACAGGTTCTCCTTAACTTGTATTTAACCTGAATTTAACCTTGCAAAACCCAGCAACTAGACCGCTACAAAATTAACCAGTTTGCCCGGAACCACAATTATTTTTTTAATTTCTTTGCCTTCTAAATATCGCTGGGCCACTTGCGACTCACGGGCATAGCGTTCCAAAGCAGCTTTGTCTGCGCCTGCAGGCACTTGCAAAGTACCTCGGGTTTTACCCATGATTTGAATCACCAAGGTAATTTCGTCGGCGACAAGCGCCGTTTCGTCCACTTGGGGCCAAGCTTGCTGATGCACACAAGCGCCATCTGTAAAAAGGTGAGACCACAGCTCGTCAGCGATATGGGGCGCAAAGGGCGCAATCAGTTTCACTAATGTGCAAATGCTTTCGGCAAAAGCAGGGGTGGTTTTATCTACACAGTCATAAATGGCGTTGCTAAGCTTCATCAGCTCAGAAACCGCCGTATTGAACTGATAGTCTCCTTCAATATCTTCGGTGATTGCTTTGATGGCTGTGTGAGTGGCGCGGCGCAGCGTTTTATCGGCTTTGCTAAGCTCGCTGGGCACCATGGTGTCGATAGCGGTGTCGATAGCGCTGACTGCGCTAGCAGCCTCTGAGGTCGCAAACGCTATGACCATTCGCCATACCCGATTTAAAAAGCGATATTGCCCTTCGACATCGGCATCGTCCCATTCTAGGTCTTTCTCAGGCGGCGCTTTGAAAAGAATGAACATGCGGGCGGTATCAGCGCCGTATTTAGCCAATACCTGGGCCGGAGGAACGCCGTTGAATTTGGACTTTGACATTTTTTCATAGGACACCTGCAAGGCTTCGCCAGTCGTCGGGTCGGTGGGATGGTTGAGATCGGCAATGTCATCTGGGACGATAAACTGGCCTTCGCTATTTTTGTAGGTGATGGCCTGTACCATGCCTTGGGTGAGCAGGCGCTGGAAGGGTTCATCGAAGTTTAAAAGATGGCGATCGCGCAATACTTTGGTAAAAAACCTGGAGTATAGCAAGTGCAAAATCGCGTGTTCAATGCCGCCTACATATTGATCTACCGGTAGCCAGTCATTCACCCGCTCAGGGGTAAACACAGCCGCCTCATTATTGGCATCTGCGTACCGCAAAAAGTACCAAGATGAATCCAAAAAAGTGTCCATGGTGTCTGTTTCTCGCTGGGCCGCCTTGCCGCAGCTCGGACAGGGCACATTTACCCAGTCTGCTACTTTGGCCAATGGCGAGGCTCCTTTGCCGGTAAACGCCACACTCTCAGGTAGTGTTACGGGCAAATCGGCTTCTGGCACCGGCACCGCACCGCAGTGCTCGCAATGAATAATCGGAATGGGCGCACCCCAATAGCGCTGCCGCGAAACCAACCAATCCCGCAAGCGGTAGTTTGTCGTCCCTTGGCCTAGGGCTTTTGCTTCGAGGTAGGCGATCGCCTTTTCGACGCTTTCGCCTTTGCCCTTGCCTGCAATCACACCATTTAATGGGCCTGAATCAACCATGACCCCGGTGCCTGTATAGGCCATCTCCATGGTTGTGCCATGCAAGGGCTCGTCTGCTGTAGCGGCTTCTTCTGGCTGAACAACAACCTTGATCGGAATTGAAAATTACGGGCAAAGTCAAAGTCTCTGGGGTCCATGGGCCGGTACCGCCATAATCGCGCCCGTGCCGTAGTCCATCATCACATAGTCAGCCGTCCACACCGGCACCTTTTCGCCATTGACCGGATTGATCGCATAGCTGCCTGTCCACACCCCTGTTTTCTCTCGGCCTTCGGCTGTCCGATCCATCGTACTGAGATCAGCGGCAGCGTCTTGATAGGCTTTCACCGCATCGGCCTGTTGCTCAGTGGTGAGCGCCTCGATCAGCGGATGCTCGGGAGAAACCACCATAAAGGTGGCCCCCCAAAGCGTGTCGGGGCGAGTGGTATAGACGACAAGCTGATCACCAGCTTCGGATGTAAAGGTGACTTGAGCCCCGCTAGATTTGCCAATCCAGTTGGCTTGCATGGTTTTCACCCGCTCCGGCCAACCCGGCAGCTTGTCTAAGTCGTTGAGCAACTGCTCGGCGTAATCGGTAATTTTAAAGAACCACTGCCGCAGCAATTTGCGCTCAACTTTGGCCCCAGAGCGCCAAGAACGACCTTCGCTATCAACCTGTTCGTTGGCCAGTACGGTTTGATCGATTGGATCCCAGTTGACCGCAGCTTCTTTTTGATAGGCTAGCCCTGCATCAAAAAACTGCAGAAAAATCCACTGTGTCCAGCGGTAGTAGTTGGGCAAACAGGTAGCCACCTCGCGCTGCCAATCGTAAGAGAGGCCGAGTGCCTTGAGCTGCTCGCGCATTTGGGCGATATTTTTGAGTGTCCATTCTGCCGGAGGCACGCCCCGCTTAATGGCGGCATTTTCAGCCGGTAGGCCAAAGGCATCCCAACCCATCGGGTGCAGTACCCGGTATCCCTGCATCCGGCGCACGCGGGCAATCACATCGGTGATGGTGTAGTTGCGCACATGGCCCATGTGCAAATCACCTGAGGGGTAGGGGAACATGGACAGGGCGTAGAATTTTTTAGCGCCAGCTTCAGCGGTGGTATCCAGCTTATGTTCAGCCCAATACTGCTGCCATTTTGCTTCTATATCTGCTGGGCTGTATCGCAATTCCACGCCGCTATCGTTCCTTATTGCCGGGTGAGATGATCTAGAAATTGTATTCTAGTGGGTGAGCGGGCTTTGAGTGTACTTTTTCCTTACTTTTTGTCGCTGCCAAATAGGTTCTGGCGCGCCTCATCGTCTAAAGGCTGATGGTTTTTGATGCGATCGCCAATGTCATAAGCCTGTTTGACAGCCGATCGCTCAGCTATGCGCGCGGCCCATTCGGCCACATGGGGGAAGTCGTGCTGCCAATCAATCCCAACCGAATCGACGCCTTTTGCCCAGGGATAAATCGCCATATCGGCAATCGAATAGGTGGTCGCCACGAAGGGCCTGTCAGCGAGTCGTTTGTCTAATACGCCCATCAGTCGTTTGGTTTCATTGACATAGCGTTTTTTGCCATAGGGCACATCTTCAGGGGCGTAGGTGACAAAGTGGTTGGCTTGTCCGGCCATGGGGCCAAGGCCGCCCATTTGCCACATCAACCATTGCACGGCGTCGTAGCGACCGGCCAGAGAGGTGGGTAGAAAAGCATCTGTTTTTTCGGCTAGGTAAAGCAAAATAGCGCCCGATTCGAAAATGGAGAGGGGGGCTTGATCGTCCTTAGGGGCGTGATCGGTGATGGCGGGAATGCGATTGTTGGGTGCGATCGCCAAAAAATCGGGATCAAACTGCTCGCCTTTCATGATGTTTACGGGTTTTAGCTCATAGGCTAGCGCCGCTTCTTCTAAAAAAATTAATGGCTTATAGCCGTTTGGGGTGGCCCAAAAATACAGATCGATCACGGTGTGTTGTTCTCCATATTATTGTTTTTCACGTGTTGTTCTTCATCATATAGATGGATCAGCCCGATAGATCAGCCAGATGGATCAGCCCGATAGATCAGTCTAGGGTATGAGCCAGAGCCTCGGTCACGCTCAGATTCAGTCCCCCTCAGTCCCCCTCAGTCCCCCTCAGCCCCTCTATGGTAACGCGAGTAACACATCGAGAAAGGCAAATACGGCCCGAGGCAGGATGGCACGCTCTAAAGTGGCGATACCCACGACTCGCTCTAAAGGCTCAGGCAGCGATCGCACTCTCACACCGGCTGGTACGGGTTCTGCTTCTAAGCGGGTCAATACCGCTGCACCTAAGCCTTTTTCAATCAGGCCCATCAGGGTAGAATCTTCTCTGACTTCGTAGACAATCGGCATTTCGTAGCCGAAGCGAGCCAAATGTTGTTCCACTAAGTTGTTGTGCCGGATGGAGCGTGTGTTGGCAACCCGTGAGTAGTTGAGCAATTCACTCCAAGTCAAGGGAGGTTGTTCTATTGGTGAGATCTCGGATGGTATCGCCGTTGCCAGCGGCGGTAGTAAGGCGACAAATTCTTCTCGAAACAGTTCCCAAGCTTGAAAGTCTACAGAGGTGGGTAACAGCGTAAAGCCCAGGTCAGCTTTGCCCGCTCGCAAGGCTTGTTCAGCTTCAGCGTAGCGATCGCACTCCGCAATTTCCACGCTCATCTGCGGATACTGTTGCCGAAACCGGGCGATCGCATCGGGCAAAATATGGGTCGCTACCGTCCGCACTGCCGCCACACGGACTCGACCGATGTGCATTTCTTTGGCCTGTTGGGCCGTTTGTTGAATTTCAGCTAGGCTGTCGAGCACGGCGCGTGCCTGCTGATAAATTTCGCTACCAATGGGGGTGAGCGTCGCGCCTACACGGTTGCGCAGTAAAAGAACAACGCCTAGATCTGACTCTAGGGTTGCGATCGCATGGCTCACCGTAGACTGCGCTAGCCCTAACTGCAGAGCAGCCGCACTAAAGCCCCCCTGCTCTGCTACCGCCACCAAGGCGACAAGCTGTGAAATTTTCAGTTGTCCATCAGCTTTAGTCATGGCCTATATCCGTTGAACGTTACTCAGTGCGACCAAAAACGCAACCTATAAAATCTAAAATCTCATTCGATCGGATGCACGCTTACCAGATGCACGCTTACTAGATGCACGCTTACCAGTAGAGTCGATGGTGCGCAGCTTTGCCATCGACAGTATCGATAGCATCTATGGTTGTGATGCTTTGTGGTGCGATCGCCACGCGCTTAAAGTATTCGTGAAACCCATCACACCATTCATCACTCACACCATTCATCACTCACACCGTTCATCACTCACACCATTCATCACTCACACCATTCATCACAGTAGCGCCTATGCAGCACCATATCCGCCCCGCCGAGGCTAGCGACATCCCCCATCTGCTCTCACTTATCCATCAAAAAGCTGAATTCGACGGTTGCCCCAACGCTGTTACGGCCACCGCAGAAAAACTGAGCCGCACGATGTTTTCACCCCAGCCGATGGCCCATGTCCTCCTTGCCGAGGTGAAACCCGCCTTATCGCCCATTGGCTTTGCCAGCTACCACTTCACCTATTCCACCTTTCGCGCTCAGCCGAGCCTATGGTTAGACGATTTGTTCATTCAAAGCGCCTATCGCAACCAAGCCATTGGTACGCGTTTGATGTGTCAGCTTTGTGCGATCGCCTACGACCACGGCTGTGGGCGCATAGACTGGACAGTCAACATCCAAAACCACGCTGGCATTCGCTTTTATCAGCGCATAGGCGGCAAACTCCAAACCCAAGTACACCTATGCCGCCTAACAGCAGAGGCCATTCGTCAAAATGTCTCCTAAGCAGCGATCTTCTGCCAACCACAATATCGATCTCATCTCAGCGCTGTTGGTCTCTTTTAGCTTATTGGTCACAAGTGCCCTGACCGGTACGTTTATAGCCTATCCGCTCATCGTCGCCCTGATTTTGTTGATCGCAGTACTGATGCGCCGTGGTTTTGCCTTAACCAGTCTGTTCACCATGGGCTTAACCGGTGCAAAGCAGGCCCTACCTGTGGTTAACGTGCTTTTGCTAGTCGGCATCATGACCGCTGTGTGGATGGCTGCCGGTACCGTACCGGCCTTGGTTTATTACGGTACTGGGCTGATTTCTCCTCGCTTTTTTATTCTCTGGGCTTTTGGACTCACCAGTGCCGTTTCTGTTCTATTGGGCACATCATTTGGCGCTGTGGGCACCTTGGGCATTGCCCTGATGGTGATGGCTCGCAGTGGACAGGTGGATGTCAATCCGGTCGCAGGAGCGATTATTGCTGGTGCTTTTGTGGGCGATCGCTGCTCACCGATGTCTTCTAGCGCTCACTTGGTTGCTAGCATTACCCAAACCTCCCTCTACAGCAACCTGCGCAATATGGTTGCTAGCAGCCGATGGCCCATGGCCCTCTCGATACTGTTCTACAGCGTTCTATCACTGCTGCATCCCATGCAGCTTACGGCCAATCCGATGA
>JAAUPS010000071.1 GCA_012033015.1 Phormidesmis sp. RL_2_1 | reverse complement strand
CTCTCTTTCATACGCCCAATGCACGATCTTCTGGTGTCCTTGTTCTTTTGAAAGAACTCAACGCTGAGTACGATTTGCATGTGCTAAACATGAAGGCGAATGAACAGCGAGGTTCAGAATATCTGGCCATTAATCCAATGGGAAAGGTGCCTGCGGTGAAGCATGGCGATATTGTGATTACCGAACAGGTCGCGGTTTTTTTTATACCTTACCGATCTTTATCCTGAAGCCAAGTTAGCCCCTGATATCGGTGATCCACTTCGGGGTTCATATTTGAGATGGATGGTCTTTATGGCTCATGTTTCGAGCCAGCCATCGTAGATCGAGCGCAAAAGCGTGAACCAGCCCCACCCGCCATATCTCCTGATGGTGACTACGACACAATGTTGAATGTATTGACTGACCAACTTTCTAAGGGGGAGTATTTTCTCGACAATCGATTTACTGCTCTAGACGTACTGTGGGGTAGGGCACTTACTTGGATCACCATGTTTGATCTTGTACCTGCCTTGCCTGTGATTCAGACCTATATTGATCGGATAAATGCGCGCCCTTCAGTAACATGGGTGAATCAGAAAGATGCCGAACTTGTTGCTGCTCTAGGCTAACAATCCCGTTGCACACCGACTGTACAGAGTCTTTTCGTTGAGTTCGAGAGGTTACTAGCGGCGGGTGAAGCGGAACGTTCAGCAGCACCCATATCCCGAGGCGGTTTCATTTGGTGAAAGCGAATGAAGCGCTTGATCCAATGGATATCTGAGATCTTGCACCATTGTCAGTAAGGGTTGCGTAGAGGGCCAAAATCTGAAAAAAAGGGCGTAGAAAAAAGTTTAGAAGACGGTCATACAACCATGCTTCAACACGCCCAAGGGCTAGTGTATAGCCTAATTTCTCTGATGCCTAGTGTCTACCAAAAAGCCAGCCTGAAAGCCGTTCTAGGGCTGTTTTTAGACGCGCAAGGCCATGCTCTACCGGAACCTACGCAAATCAAGTCAGCGAGTTCGCTGAGTCGGTTTTTCAATCGCTATCGTTGGCCAACTCGGCAGGTGATCCGCACCGCCCGCGCCGCCATCCTCGAGCAACTCGCTACCCATCCCGTCCATAAGGGTGTGCCAGTGCGGTTGCGGATAGATTTGAGCACGCTGAAGAAAACCGGTAAGTTTTGGCAGTTGAGCACGCCAACCAAGGATGCTGACGCGCCTGAGCCCTGGGTACGAATGCTCAATGGCAAGCGTGGGCTGCATTTGGTCGTGCTGTATATCGTGATGGGTCACAGGCGAATACCGTGGAGCTTCCGCGTTTGGCGCGGGAAAGGGCAACCGAGCCCCAATCAGTTGGCCTGTAAGTTGTTGGCCAGCGTCCCCAAAGCTTTGGTCAAAGGCCGAACAGTGATTGTTCAGGCAGACACCGAATTTGGCACCATCGACTTTCTAGGAGCGGTGCGTCAGCGCAATTGGCGAGCGGTTGTCGGGGTCAAAAGCAGTCGTTTATTACAGGCTGGACGGAAGTTGAAAGAGCTGCCAGGTCACGCAAAACGGAGATTGCAGGTTTACCTAAAAGATATTGATTATCCGCTGACCGTTGCCTGGTTTTGGCTCAAACGCGCTGACAACAAAAGAGAGTTGCGCTTTGTCGCTTCGACCCATCCTTATTCTGGCGTTTATCTCGTCCGATTAGGTCGCAAACGCTGGGCCATTGAGGGCTTTTTCCAAAACCGCCAAGCATCAGTTTGGCCTGCATTGCTTTGGCCAAAATACCAAAATCGGTGTCTATCGTTGGCTGGTGCTCTCGTTGATTGCTTATCTGCTTGCCCATTGGGTTGACCTCTGGGCTTGGCCTCCCGTTTTAGATTGGAAGGCGACCGCTCGCCTAACCTTAGAGAAACTCTTGCCCTCTATACGCTGGGCTCAGACGCTCAGGCAAGTTAGGGATAATGCTGATATTGCTGCTCATTTTGGCTTTGAAATTATCATCAAATCACTGCCTGACGCAGCTTATCAAGAATGGTGCAAGATATGAGATATAGCTTTTTTCTGTTTCGTAAGAATAATGCCTCAACCGCAGCACGTCCCGAACTTGATCGAGAAATTTAGGTTGAGAAGACATGGCAAATCAAGTTACGGACTTCAGGAATGCCATTAATATCACACGTCAATCTCCGTATAGGATTCTGAAACTATACGGAAACTTTCGGGGTAATTTTCTCTATGGGGCAATTACATGTAAACTTTTGGGGTAATTACCTTATGTAGGGTGGATACACGGAAAGTTTCCGTATATTAAATTGTTAGATTTCCCGAATAGCAACTTCCTGTACCGTGAGCCTTAACTTGCTAGAATTGATGACTCCAAGCAACACCACAAAATAGATGATCATTTTAACAGAGTCCTTTGGAAAACACTCCAATCGTCTATTTCAGGCAATTCACTTTGAAGCGTATTGCATTGAGCATGGACACAAGTTTTATAATGCCACTTTCTTGGATATGGGTCATTTGTATCCGAACATAAAAACAGGATGGCTTTCTGCCGCAATAAGTGTGGTCGCGAGATTATTTAATAGACCAGCTAGAGTAGTCGGAGTAAGGCAAGACCCACATAGTGTTTCTGATATTAAGAGGGCGACTAAGTTCCCGATTGTACTTGTTGGTGGATGGAATTTTCGGGTTCATGATCTGACTGAAAAATTCCAGAACTACTTCATTGAGAAGTATTCAATTGACAAAGGCTTATTACTTGACATCCAACTGGTAGCTCAAATTACCAAATGGAAGCTTGACAACAATATTGTCATTGGACTTCATGTTCGACGCGGAGACTATAATACCTGGCAAGATGGTAAGTATTTCTATCCTGACGCAGTTTACGAGCGTTATGCCAACTTGCTCAGCGGCTTAATTACTGCCGCTGGAGGGCGGGCAAAGATTGTTGTCTTTTCTAACGAAGCTACTTCCATAGAAGAGAGGCTTGATTGTGAGTTATCCAAAAACGAATGGTATATTGACCATTTTCTGATGAGTCAGTGCGACTTCTTGATTGGACCTCCAAGCACATTTACTCTTTGGGCAAGCTATATTGGCAAGACGCGTTACTATCACATCGAGAATCCATCAAGTACAATTAGCCTTTCAGACTTTAGGTATTGCTGCGGGTAGATCTAACAACAAGATGCAGCGGACGGGGCAATGATTCGGTCTAATTCTCATGAATCACCGCCCGCCGCTGATCTTGAGCGTTAGGCTGCTCAGGTCATTCATCCCACTGTTGAATGTGATACCGGTAGCCTTGCTCTGTCAGAAACAACTGGCGGTGCTGTGCAAACTCTTCTTCGCAAGTGCGCAATGAAACCAGCGTATAGAACTGAGCGCTATGGCCATCTTGCTTAGGTCTTAGGATGCGGCCTAAGCGCTGGGCTTCTTCCTGACGAGACCCATATTTCCCAGAGACCTGAATCAGTACATCGGCATCGGGCAAGTCGAGGGCAAAGTTGCCGACCCGTGAGAGAATCAGGCCTGAAACTTTGCCGCTGCGGAAGTCTGCGTAGAGCTGGTCGCGCTTTTTCTGGCTGGTTTTGCCGGTGATGAGAGGTAAATCAACCTGCTGAGCGATCGCACTTAGCTGATCCAAATACTCGCCAATAATCAACACCCGGTGACCTTGCTCTTTTTTGAGTAGGGCTTGAACAACGTCCAGTTTGAGCGGATTTTCTGCTGCAATGCGAAACTGGTAGCGACGTGCTGCCGTGGCGTAATCCATTTGCCGCGCTTCAGTTTGTGCTACCCGAATTTCGGTGCAGTGAGCAGCCGCAATAAAGCCCTGCCCTTCTAACTCTCGCCAGGGCACGTCATATCGTTTTGGCCCAATCAGGGTAAACACATCGCCTTCGCGGCCATCTTCGCGAATGAGTGTGGCGGTGAGCCCTAGGCGACGACGGGCCTGAAGCTGCGCGGTGATACGAAAGACGGGGGCAGGTAACAGATGAACTTCATCGTAAATAATCAGTCCCCATGCCTGTTGGTCAAACAGACCTAGATGGAGAAAGTCGTCATCTTGGCTGGCACGGTAGGTGAGAATTTGATAGGTGGCTAGGGTAACCGGGCCGGTTGCCTTTTTCTGGCCGCTATACTCAGCGAGTTGGTCTTCTTTTAGCGTGGTTTTATCCAACAGTTCTTGCTGCCATTGGCGCACTGAGGTCAGGCTACTGGTGAGAATGAGTGTTTTTTGTTGGATCTCTGCCATCGCCGCCATGCCAACCATGGTTTTACCAGCGCCGCAGGGCAGCACAATCACACCGCTGCCGCCTTTGGCTTTTCCGGATTGGTAAAACAACTCAGCCGCTGTCTTTTGATACGGGCGGAGGTAAAAAGGCTCGCCAGCGTCTGTCTTCGACCGTAAGGATAAAGTTAGCTCGTCTCCGGTGAGATAGCCCGCGAGATCTTCCGCTGGATAGCCTGCGGCCAGCAAGGCTTGCTTGAGCAGACCGCGATCGCCCAGCTCAATGGCAAAGGTTGTTGGCGATAGGCGATTGCCCAATAGCGGCCCCACCTGCTCATGGCGTTGCAACAGTTCGGCTAAGGGCTTGTCTTCTACCTGTAACACCAGTGTAGAAAGCGTTGATGAGTGCGCTGATGAGTCATCTTTTGAGCCAGGTTTAAGCGTCGTGAGCCCATAGCGATCGCCTAAAGTCTCTATTTCCTGTGCAATCGACTCGGGCATAGGATATTTGGCATGGTCTTGCAGCGCTATGACCATGTCGGTAACGGGCATCCCGGCAGCGCGAGCATTCCAAATACTCAAGGGGCTAAGGCGATAGGTATGGATATGTTCGGGGCTTTTGATCAGTTCAGCGAAGGGGGCGATCGCCTCCTGGGCAGCTTCAGCCTTAGGGGCATGGACATCGAGTAATACGGTGCGATCGCTTTGAATAATCAGTGCATTGTCAGGAGAATAGCTCATCAGTTGTTGTTCTCCAATCGATTAATTAGCACTGAGCGGCAGACTATAGCCGAGCTTGCGCAGCCCATTGCGAAAGCGAGTCTCCTGATCGAGCAATACGACTAAATGCTTCTCTCCAGCGAGCTGACAATATTTTTTGGTTCGCGAGTCATGGGCAATCAGCGCCGCTAAGGTGGCATCTGTGCATTCAATTAAGCGAGCAATGCCGTGATCTTTCAAGCTTTGCGAACGACTCAGACAATCTTCAAAAAACTGTTCTACCGTTTTAGGAAAGGCTTCTGCACTGGCCTGAGCCAGAAAATCTTGAAACTCTTTTAAGGCATGACCGGCTTCTGCTGCCTTGAGCGCAGTTTCTCGATCGAGTTTCCACACCGCATCAGCGGTCTGGACTGTAAAGGTGTCCATCATCAACGCTTCGGCGGGACTGAGCGGTTGGCCTGTCATCACAATGTCCAAATTGGGCAAGATGCGCAGGGTGCTTTCTACCGCTACGGGCGCAGCGGTGTAGCTATCAGCAAAGCCCATGCAAAAGGCCCCGAGGGGGTTAATGCGAAAGGCCAGCAAGCCATCATAGCGGCTGAGAAAGCTGTAGTCGTCTGCGCCCCAGAGCTGATGGAACTCGCCCTGTGGCACGTCATAGGGAGCGGCGTAGGCCACATCAATCAGGCCCAGCGTGGCTGCATATTCAAACAGAAAGCATCTGAGGTAGGCATCTTGCAAAATGCTCCAACTGCTGGTGTCGTAGAGATAGCCATAGCCTGGCTCACTGATGTACAGCGTTTCGGGAGACCGGCTAACTTCAAAGCTCTGACCGGTGGCAATGATATAGTGCGTCAGTTCTTCGTATTCAACCCATCTTTCTAGGGGGCACTGGCTGAGCACATCCATGATGTGTTTACGCCGTCCGCTCACGGCGGTGAGCCCACGTTTCCCTTTCCCCGTTTGCCCTTTAATCGTCTCAATACGGCGGAGTTCATCGAGCAGGGTGGTTTTGAGCCACTTTTTCCAGATGGCTTTAAGGGTTTTAGCCGGGTCTGCGCCCATGGCTTTTTGGCCTGCTTGGGTCAGCTCTAGCTTTTTGCCCTTGAGCTGGGCTAGCCCACCGCCTTGCAGGAGCATCGCCCAGGCAAAGGGTTTGATGTCACCAATGGCATCGGTCTCTTCAGGTTGTCTGGTGTCGCGGTAGTAGTCACCGCCTTGGAGCAGGGGGGCGATCGCCTTGAGGGCCGCTTTCCCTGGCATCAGGGTTTTATCACTGACGCTCACTTTGCCTAAATGCACCAGCGCAACACAGCGAGTAAATCTTGCTGGGCGGCTTGTTCTGTAGGACAGCACACGACGGGAACGGCTTCTATGGTGTTGATGCGTTTGCGTGCTTCGTAGTCGTAGGATCGGAACTCGACCTGAATGCTCTCCGGCGGCTGGTCGGTACTTTCTAGGGTGATGGCTTTGGGCTCTGGGACAAAAGCTTGCAGCTTCTCTGAGAGGTCGTCGGGTAGCACATGGCCGACGCTGTCGTAGTTTCTAAATGAGTAGAAAAATAAATCAAGCGTGGACGCTGGCTGATTGTATCGATAGCGGTTTGTGCGGCTTTCCCATTCGGGCAGGTCATCGTATTTGGCCTGAAATTGCTCGGGTAAGTAGTAGCCTTCATTGACATGCACGGCTTCGGCGATCACAGCTTGCTGAAGTTCGTTGAGGTCTTTCCAGATTTTTTTGAGTTTGGGGACGGAGAGTAGATGCTGTGCGATCGCCTCAATGAGCTCTGCCTTACGTTTGGGCGTCTCCTGAATGGGCAGCAGGTTAAGCAGCTTTTTGAGATCGTCTACGGTGTGAAAGTTGAGACCTTCTTCAAGGGTGTTGAGGTAGGCAGGGCGAGTGGTTGCCATGAGTAAGGCCAATCGATGGTGCAGGGCTTAATCCAAATCTACAGTATCCGACCTACTGAATAGCGGTTAAATCCCATTGAAAGTAGGCGAAAAGAATTGTATTCATCCATAAAGTCCGGACAGAAAAAGGGAGAGAAATAACCCCAAAAGCCTTCGGGCATCAGGGTTATAGCGGTTTGCGGATGCATACTCTACGAGAAGGCAGCGCCTACGGGTACAGACTATATAGCGATTCCTGACTGAGTCAGGTACAGTTTTAGAGGTTTCTGACTTGACCACTTTACTCAGTTTCCATGAAAGCTGACTCACTCGATTTTCGATATATCTAGAAAACGATTGAGTATAGCTGGAGCCGCAACGTGCTGACGATGCAAATCGAAAACCGATCTCTACCAGCGTCAGGGCAGCGCCGCAACCAATTTCGATCGCACTTTGCCACTGCTGAACAAAAGGTTGCGAGTCTGAAAATGCTATTTTTTGATTTCCTGAATATCTGGTAAGCGATAGCTCGTGCTGCGTCCGCCTGCCGCATTTGGAATTAGAAGGCCGCACGTGACAAGATTGCGGATGTCTCGCAACGCTGTATCTGTTGAGCACTTGGCCAGTTTGGCATATTTAGATGTGTTCATGTAGCCTTTAAAACCATTTAGCATCCGATTCAGAATGAGGCGCTGCCGTTGGTTGAGTTGTTGGCGATTGGCAATCTCCCACAGCGATGCCTTGTAAAGCACAGTCGCTAGCGTTTCTGCTGCTGCGTTAATAGCGCGACCGAGACAATCCAGAAACCAGTCTAGCCATCCGGTGATATCGGTTGAATGCCGTTGCTGACGTCATTTGTCCTAGCAATCGCCCCTGTCGGTAGCGGGTATCAGCCAGTTTTTGCACCAGCACTTCACTATTCCAGGTAAAAGCTGGCCAATCATTAGCCTGGTGAATCCACGTCATAATTGCTGCATATTTTGCGGTGATTAAATCATACATTCACCGCATATGAATTTCATGACAATTCCGGTTCCCAATCAGCACCGCTTCTAAAAGCCCCTAATGAATGGCAGTTTAATGCCGCCGAAAAATCATACAGCTTAAACCCTATCAGACAAAGGCTTTCAAAATTAATACAGCTCATATTTCATGAGCTGGCACAGCAATTGGCCGTTATATACCGGGGTGCGTGAGGCCGACTTGAGGCCAATAGTGCTCGATAGCGCCTTGTTGCCACTGATGATGTAGGCTGTCCAACCTTTGAAGCGTTGCTTCAAGACATTGCCGAGCAGCTTGTAAAATGCGCCGAGGTCGCTGTCAGCGCCGAGTCTTTCGCCGTAGGGGGGGTTGCACAGTAATATGCCACTGTCGGCGGGGGCTTCTACGTCGGCGAGTTCGCGTTGGCGAAAGCTGAGGAGATGTTCGATGCCGCACTTTTGGGCGTTGCTGTGGGCTTGGATG
Source organism: Phormidesmis sp. RL_2_1 (assembly GCA_012033015.1). Lineage (GTDB taxonomy): Bacteria > Cyanobacteriota > Cyanobacteriia > Phormidesmidales > Phormidesmidaceae > Phormidesmis. The sequence goes on along the minus strand of JAAUPS010000071.1, from coordinate 12,865 downwards.
AGGACGTTGGGATCGCGATCGCACCCGCCAATAAAAGCCGCTAAATCTTCTTTTTGCTGTGCTTCTGCTTCGTCAAGCAGGGCATCCCACAGTGATGGATCAAAGTCCAACCAAGTTTCAAAGCCAAAGCGCTCGCGGAAAAGCCCAGGGGCAATGTTGAGCGATCGCAACCCCGCTTCCAAGGGCAAGGTGCCCGATCCACACAGCGGATCAAAAAATGCCTGCTGCGGCTGCCAGCCTGACAGGGTAATCAGCGCCGAGGCCAAAGATTCTTTTAAAGGCGCTGCACCGACAGCAGGGCGATAGCCGCGCCGATGCAGACTATCGCCCGAGCTATCTAAACTCACGGTGGCGCGCTCGTCGTGTAAGTGCACATTAACGCGCACATCTGGCGTTTGGGTATCGACATCCGAGCGCTCTCCAAAGGCTTTTGTCTGCTGATGGACAATGGCATTTTTGACCTGCAGCGCGTTGAAATGGGTGTGGTTTAGCTCGCCTGTTTTGCCAGTAGCGGTGACCGCCAGCGTATGGTCTGGCTGTAGGTACTGGCTCCAGTCAATTTGTTGAACGCCAACAAACAAATCATCACTGGTTTCGCAGTCAAATTCATCTAGCCGCTGCAAAATTCTAAAGGGCAATCTGGCCCAAAGATTGACTTTGTATAGCAGCGTGCGATCGCCCTTAAACGATGCCCCACAAAAACCAGGCTCAACATCTTTTGCACCCAATTGCTCCAGCTCTGCGACCATCAGAGATTCTAAGCCCTTCGCAACCGTTGCAAAATACTGGTTCATACCGAAATGTCCTTACCTAAAATCACTCATCTAAGCTAGCCAGCCAGTCCAGCGAGCCAATCCAATAGGAGGGCTGTCACTGTCCCCGGCTGCTCCAAGTGGGGCAATAGGCCAGTCTCTGATATTACCTGAAATCGCTGTACGGCATTGGGATTGAGCTGGGCAAATCGTTCGCCTAAAGAGACAGGGGTGAACTGGGCTTTTTCGCCCCAGGCGATCGCAGTCGGTACCTGCAACTGCTCTAAGTAAGGGGCCAAATCAAAATACAGATCGCCCCTTAAAAACGAAAGCGCAGCATATTCAGCATGGGGCTGTTGGGCCGAAGCTAAATAGGCGGCAACCGTTTCAGCAGAGAGGCGATCGCGCCTAGCAAACAAAAAATTTTCTAAAAAGTTGCGTACAGCCAGTTCATTCATGGCCCCCAACGCATAAATCGCTTGATCCACCAAAGGCGCATTGATGATTGGCGCTGGGATGCGACGGCCAGCGACCACACCGAAATCTCTAAACCCGGCTGGACAGGTGACAAATAAGCGCTCAAATAGCTCAGGTTGAGCCACCGCCAGCCGAATCACCAAGCTGGCCGTAAACGAGCTGGCCACAGCAATGACAGGTTTTACGCAGAGGCATCTGATCACATCTTCAATATTTTGCAAATAATCTGCCGTGGAGTAGCGCCTCACCGGATGGGCCGAACCGCCCCAGCCGATGAGATCAGGGGCAACAACCCTATAGTTTGACCTCAGCGCTGCGTATACCTTTGACCATTCATAAGCTGAAGCACCGCCCCCGAAATTATGGAAAAACACGACCACCGGCTTTTGCTTTGCAGACGCTGTGATCTCTGACACTGCCACTGCGGACAGGGGTGTGGGAAGGTCAGTCGCAGCAAAAGCAGTGCTTTGGCCTTTACCGACTCGGCCTTCCGCGTCTTGGCCCTGGTCGCTAACGCTATCCCAAAGGGGCTCAACTGACGTGTAATAAACGACTTTTCCGAGTCGAGTAAATACTGATCTTTGCTCAAATGTAGGAGGCTGAAATCGCAGCATAAAAAGCTTATAAACATTACTCGCTTTATTGTATCTACTGAGATGATTTATTGAAGCCTCGTCAGTATTTTCTCGGCATAAACAGTCGAATAAAAGTTCTATTAATACCAACACTTGCTAATATCTCATTCCCTCATTTTCAGCACAAGCGTACTGACATTAGGATCGAGGCATCAGCATTTTTTGAAGTGTCTTAAAATCGGGACAATCACTCAAAAATAGACAACTTTTTATACTGGCCCTTGCCTTTGTTCTCAAGCCATTTAGGGTGATAAATGCAGCTTTGCTGAGAGAGGAGTCATGAACGATAAATTTTCTGGCGTAGGTAGTTTTATGGAAGGGAAAACTAAACTTTTGTTAGAGATAATGTAAGGAGACTACGTAATATCTTTATCAATACTGCTTGATGTGATAAAGATAATGGGAAGTATTAATACGTATTCTTCAGTCAAGCTTTGATAGCAGCTTAAAGTAAACTATCGACATTGACTAAGCGCTGACTATAAGCATTGACTAAACATTGACTAAACGCTGATTAAAATTCATACTGTGAAGCGTTTTTTACAGCCCTAATGCTTGTTTGCGATTGATACAGCTTTCTTTTAGGTAGCCATCCATTCATGGCTACCCGAAAACGGTCGGATGCCCTGCCCCATGACTTTCTTTCACTCGCCCTAACTGTTTTCAAATCCATTACTGCCTCTTCTAAGAATTATGACTATTAAGATGTACCGAAAAACTTTGGCAAGAACCGTTCTGGCTGGGTCTTTGTTACTGGCTAGCATTGTGTCTGCAGATTCTGCCTTCGCCGAGGGCCGCTTCAGTCAGGTGACAGCTCGTGATTTATTTAACGGTCGGCTCAATGCTAATCCGGCTGCTGTGACTGTGCCGGGAGCTGCTGCTGTCGGCGATGCGATCGCAACCGGTGTGGCCGAGGTGGATGTGGTCAGTGCGATCGCCGCCCAAGAGGGTATCCATCCATCTTTAGAGGGAGCCTCAGACATGACTCCCAACATTGCGCAAAACAGCTCGGTCGTAGGCGATGCTTTCGCGCCGCTCAGTGAGGCAGAAATTCGTCAGCGGCTACTGATAGGGCCAAGCGCTGTTGCAGCTCGCCAAGCGCGTCCGGCACCAGCGTCTAGTTTTCTAACACCCTCTGCCTATGGGGCTGATTGGGGTGATATATATGCCGGTTTGTCAGGTGCTGTTTCTAGCAATGGTCGGCCTTCTGATGGCTCTGGCAGCATAGGGTTTGGACTAGGTAGCGCCACTGATTTTGTCGGGTTAGAAGTCAATATCGGCATCATCAGTTTGGACGGATTTGCCGATGACGGCACCGTCGGCTTTAAGCTGCACAAGGTTTTCCCTGATGCTAATAACTTGGCGATCGCCGTAGGTTGGGAGAATCCGATTAAGTGGGGGGCAGCCGAAATTGCGCAAGAATCTTACTATGGCGTGGTTTCTCGTCAGTTTTTCCTGCAGCCCGGTCAGGCTAATCCGATGCCGCTCACCGTTTCATTGGGGGCAGGAACAGGGGCCTATCGCTCTGCCGGTGCGATCGCAGCTAACACCAACGACCTCAACTTTTTGGTAGTTTAGGACTACGAGTACAACCTGAACTATCCGTCATCTCTAGCTGGACAGGCAGTGCCCTCGGCATCGCCGCTTCTGCAGCCCCTTTCCAAACCCCTGTCGTCTTTACCTTGGGTCTATCCGACATTACCAGTAACACGGCTGAAGGAACTCGCTTCGCAGGCTCTATCGGCTACGCCCATAGCTTTTAAGCGGCTGCTTAAAAACTGTTCTTTAGCTGTTCTTTAGCTGTTCTTTGATGCCTATTTATGTCTGCACCTGTCTATTCAAGAGAAGTTTTTATCATGCCAACTCATCTTTCAGCGACTGCACCCTCGGTTTTATCGACTCCGAGATCGACTCTGAGATCGGCTCTGAGAGGGCCTTTGCTCCAATTTCCCCTGACAGCTTTACTCTGCCTATTGGCTGCAGAAACTGTACTGCCCAATCGAGCATTAGCAGGCAGTACACCTGTTGCACCACCTGATTCGGGCAACGTCGTAGGAGATACCTTCGCGCCGCCCATTCCGCCAGCAACAGGCAACATATTAACAGAACAAGCCGCTGGCAATGTTTCAGCGCTCTTCAAAAGATTGTCAACCAGCAATCTGTAATCTCCGTTACCGGTAAAAGGCTCTTTGTTTCGCCCAGCAAAGCTGCAGCGATTATGACCGCATTTACTGCCGACAACGGTGACATCAATGTCAATATTGATGTGCTAGAGAGACAAATTTTTGAAGAAACTGGTGGTGCAATCGAGGTAGATCTCTCCATATTAGGAACCTCGACTACTGATATTGCCTCAGCGACCGAAAGCTTCAATACATTCTTCACTAGCCTGACATCTGAGCAGCTAGCACTTGCGGTAGAGTCTCCAACCCTGATGGTGTTGTGGCGGCTACTGCAAGCTGCCTATGAGGCGACAGAAGGAGAAGTTTCGACCGTGCCAGGAGGTGGCCTCGCCAGTATTGTCAGCATCCTGTTGCTGCTCTAAGGCAGTTTTAGCGGTCTTTTAGAAGCTGTCTTTTAGAAGCTGTCTTTTAGAAATAGCTTGTGCCAGATGCATAACGCCGACGGCGAGGCTACGCCAACGGGTACAGGCACGTCGCTTGGCCCGGTGTCACGTCATGGTTGCAGCCCCATATGCTGTACCCTAGCCAAGCGGCGCTAAGGAATGCTCACCAAGACAAACGTCAGAATGCATCCTGACGTTGCGATATCTTTCCAGATCAAAAAGGCTCGATGACTTTCACGTATCGAGCCTTTTTTTATGGTGGTTGATGGTTTGATGGTGGTTGATGGAGCGTTTTATGGCGTGACGTCTGCTCGGCTAACTTCTCTGAGTTCTACTAGCGGAAAGCAAGGAATAGACTTTGGCCCGCAAATGCCAGAAACACCGCCTCGCGCTTGAATAGGCTGACCAACATAGGACTGTAGCGGTTTCCCGCTCAGATATACCCGGCCAATGCCCGCACTTTCAATGAAGTAGCCGTTAGGTGCAGGCTGCAATTCGTCGTCGGTTTGATAATCGTATTTGGCTTGCAGGGTCCCTTCGACTGTAACAACAGGGGCAATTGTGGCCCGATAGAGCTTGTGCAACTGCCAAATGCTCAAGCTAGCAGCAGCAGTGCCTAGCAGAAAAAAGATGGTGGCTACGCTCCATAGCGTAATTTGCGATCGCTCTTTCGGCCCACTGTTTTCCGAGCCGTTCTCTGCCAAGTCGCTCTGGTTAAATGTGCTGGGCTGCTGCGGTTTTTGTGGGGCATCGACATCGGGAGATATGTTCGAGGGCATCATCGTGAAAACTCCTCCTAGGGTTGAGCGAACAATATTTTTTGATAGATACTTAATGTTGATAGAGCCCGAATCGGCAGGTTTGCTATCGCTAGGTTTACATTGCTTTGCGAAATTAGACTTTGCGAAATTAGACTTTGCAAAATCAGACTTTGCGAAATTAGACTTTGCGAAATCAGAGCTAAGCTGTCGATCGCGAAAATGACTGCCATTACGGTAGTCGATCTTTCTGTAGATTTTAAAGGGACAACGCCGCTTTTCAGATCGGCTCTACCCGACTGCTAAGAGCGTGATAGAGCGCCCAAATTGCCATAGGTCTTAAGTAATGACAAGCGCGAAAGGTGCCTACAGCAGTAATCGCTTCGGGTGTGCGAAACTGCAATCCATGATCGTAAATTTGTCGGACAACGGTTTCAGCAATTTCCATCGCTTCAGCCGGTTTACCCACCTGGGCAAAAAAGGCTGCTAGACCAAAGTTAATCCCTGTCCACACTTCTAGCTGATGGGTATCGTCAGGATTCTGCGGTGAGCCGTCGGGCCGTACACCATTGGCGCAGCCAATTTTCATACCCAGTTCAGCCGCGCTAAAGTAGCCGGTCTGGGCCCCTTCAAATTTTTGATTTTGGGGGCCAAGCTGAGCGGCGTAGGCATTGAATTTGACAAAACAGGCGTCGTAAATGGCATTCAAGGTGGGCTCGACATAGTCTTGATCAACCACATCGGGTAGGCCCAGTGTGGCGGTGCAAAACTGACCGCAGAGCTGATCGGCCATCACCACATCAGAGCCGCTTTGGGTATCTAGGCGATAGTAGCTGCCGTTCCAGAGCTGCTTTTGGTAGGCAGTGCGGCCATGCTGCCACCAGCGCCGATACTGGGCCAGCAGTATGGTCAAATTGCCAGCGCCCCGTTGGTGCTGCTGAAGAATTTCACCGATGGCAACAGCCGCGCTCAACGCCGCAATCCACAGCCCACCGCAATAGGCACTAATGCCTTCTAGTCGCCAGTCATCAAAGGTTTGATCCGGCGCACCGCTATTTTCAATCAGGCCGTCGCCGTCAGTATCAAATTGTTTACTGTAGGCCAAGGTCTCGACCACCGCAGGCCAGCAGGCTGCAAGCAAGTCAATATCGGTGCTGCCCGTTGCCTGAAAAGCTCGATATACCTGCAAGACAAAATCGCTTGACAGATCTTTCCACTGGTTACAGTCCTGGTAGCTGGTATAGTTGGTTGCTACCCAAGGCGCTTCATTGGGTGCGCCCAAATCATGGGGGGTCGCGCCTTTTAGCTTACGCGCGGCGCTGTGATCTTTTTCACCGATGGTGTAGTAGTAGCCAATGATACGCAGCTTCGGATCAGCGGTGGGAATGGCGCGAGCAAAGGCACGAATCACGGATTTTTCGAGTTCGGGCCATAGCAATAAGGTTGCAAATCCTCCGTATAGCCGTACGTCTAGGCTCTCATACCAGCGGTAGTCCATGCATTCTAAAACGCCAAATTGCCCGACAGGATCGGCTGCGCTCGCGGCTGACCACAAGGTGCCGCCGCTGGCCAAATCATATAGCTCATTAAACAAAGCCATTTTGAACCAGTTGGGCAGGTCTTGATCGAGAATGGGCTGTTGCCATGCTTGGATATGCTGCTGCCAAGCGGGGTAGTGTGTCAGGGCGGTTTGGGCGATCGCCCAGGCGTTGCGCCCCTGCCGGTCAAAAAAGTCGGTATAGCGGCGGTAGGCGCTTTTTCCTTGGGCAAATTCGGTCACGGGCAAATCCCAACTTAAGACAAACGGCAACTGTTGGGTTTCGCCAGGGGTCAGGGTGATTTTGAGTGCGATCGCCCCCCCGATCTGTCGTTCTGTACTGATACCGGCATCTTCAAAGTTAGTGAGCTGCCCCGATGTAGCAAAGCTATTCCACAAGTCACGGCCATCGCCATCAGGATCCCAGCAGGTGTTATAGCTAACCGTTGCGGTAGGGTGATAGGCTGCCACTGCAAATTGCCCGTCACCTTCTGCAGGTTCCCCGACCCACTCCCCATCCATGACAAATCCAGCAACGCCGTAATATGTCGGATCAAATTCTGTTTGATCCGATTCTGTTGGTTTGAATTTTGCTTGAGCCGCCTCGCAGACCAGCTTGTTGTAATTACCCAAACTCTCCTTCAATCTAGGGGTATAGTCATAAAAGGGACTGCCATCCTCACGTTGTTTTATCTCCGGCGAGTTTGTGCTGTTGGTGAACCAGCCCACCATATTTTGCCAACTCAGCATAATACTCAGCGTCAGCGGCTGCTCGGTAGGGTTATGGGCCGTCCAGATAAACACTGCCACCGGATAGCTACTCTCCTGATAGTTATCAGCCCAAATCGGAGAGAGTTGCTCACAGGTAAGCTGGGCCTGAAAAACATTCTCGTAGCGGTACCAACTGCGAGGATACAGCGCATGGTAGGTGCCCGATAGTTTATCCTCTGTGCTGGCAGGATACCACTGCCAGCTCGAAAGACAATCTGCTTGAGGCTGATCGGTGCTCATGGCATAAGCTTGACTCTCGCCATCAGCCCTTTGTTCAAAGACACTAAACTGACAGCCTGGAAACGACTCAAAAATATGCTCGCCACCGTCTAAATGCCACAGGTTAAATGAGCCATTCGGAGATCTGCCGATGCAACCTGCGCCAAAGCCGCCCAACGGAGCCCCATGCTCTGGCCCATCGTCTAGGTTGCTGGCATAGCGAACGACATATGGCGTTTTCCACTTTTTGCCTATTGGCCATTGCCAAGCGCACGCCGGAATTTGAGGAAGGGCAACATGAGGCGCTGGGCTTTGGGTCTGGCTCATCAGTAAAGGGTGTACATTTTTTTAGGACACCCCGGATTATCCTACGCTTTGTCCACTGCGCCAACACCTCGGGAAAACCACGATAAAACAGCTTAGATAGGGCTTTTTTTAGGGTTCTTTTAGGGTTCTTTTCCTCGGGTGGGTCACGCTATCGGTGCGCTGCCGCTCAAGCCAGGAAACAAACGCCATCGATTCAGACAGTCTTTTGGCAAATCATCTAAAATTGAATATTACGCGGTGTAAACTTTGCCCTAATGGCCCAACCTCCACCCATGCCTAAAAAGTTTGACATTCAAGCCCCATTTGAGCCAGCCGGTGATCAGCCCCAGGCGATCGCACAGCTCGTCAAAAACCTGCAAAAAGGTCAAAAATATCAAACCCTTCTAGGGGCGACAGGTACCGGCAAAACCCACACCATTGCCCGCACCATCGATCAAATCGGCAAACCAACCCTACTGCTAGCGCACAACAAAACCCTCGCAGCGCAGCTATGCAATGAACTGCGCGAATTTTTCCCCGACAACTCCGTAGAGTATTTCATCAGCTATTACGACTACTACCAGCCCGAAGCCTACATTCCTACCACCGATACCTACATTGCCAAAACCGCTGCCATCAACGATGAGATTGATATGCTGCGGCACTCAGCCACCCGGTCGCTCTTCGAACGCAAAGATGTCATCGTCGTCGCCTCCATTAGCTGCATTTATGGCCTCGGCATCCCTGCTGAATATCTCAATGCCTCCATTCCCTTGCGAGTCGGTGCTGAAACCAACCAGCGCCAAGTACTGCGAGATCTGGCCTCAGTGCAATACACCCGCAATGACATCGAAATGGGTCGAGGTCGCTTCCGAGTCAAAGGCGACGTCCTCGAAATTGGCCCTGCCTACGAAGATCGAGTGATTCGCGTAGAGTTTTTTGGCGATGAAATTGACGCCATTCGTTACATCGATCCGGTCACAGGTGCAACCCTACAAAGCATGGACGCGCTCAACATTTACCCAGCCCGCCACTTTGTTACCCCCGACGATAAATTAGAAGCCGCCTGCCAGGGCATTCGCGCCGAACTCAAAGAACAGCTTGCCATACTAGAAGCCCAAGGCAAATTGCTAGAAGCTCAGCGATTAGAACAACGCACCCGCTATGACCTAGAAATGCTCGAAGAAGTAGGCTACTGCAACGGCGTCGAAAACTATACGCGTCACTTAGCAGGTCGGGTACCCGGTGCGCCACCAGAGTGCCTATTAGATTACTTTCCCCACGACAACTGGCTGCTAGCGGTCGATGAATCCCACGTCACCGTGCCCCAATTACGAGCGATGTATAACGGCGATCAGGCCCGTAAAAAAGTGTTGATTGACCACGGCTTTCGGCTGCCTAGTGCGGCTGACAACCGGCCTTTAAAAGCAGAAGAGTTTTGGGAAAAGGTCAATCAATGCATTTTTGTTTCCGCCACGCCCGGTGAGTGGGAAACGGCTCTCTCTGAGGAGCATATCGTGCAGCAAGTCATTCGCCCTACAGGCGTACTCGATCCGATCATTGAAGTGCGCCCAACCGACGGCCAAGTAGATGATCTGTTGGCTGAAATTCGTCAGCGGGCGGCCAAAGAGGAGCGAGTGTTGGTAACCACCCTAACCAAGCGGATGGCTGAAGATCTGAGCGACTATTTCCATGAGCATGGCGTGCGCGTGCGCTATTTGCACTCCGAGATTCACTCCATTGAGCGGATTGAAATCATTCAAGATTTGCGCAATGGTGAATTTGATGTGTTGATTGGCGTCAACCTGCTCAGAGAAGGGCTAGATCTTCCAGAAGTCTCTCTAGTAGCTATTTTAGATGCGGATAAAGAAGGCTTTTTGCGCGCCCAGCGATCGCTCATTCAAACCATCGGTCGGGCCGCCCGGCACATTGAAGGCAAAGCCATTCTCTACGGAGACAACATGACCGAGAGCATGGAAAAAGCCATTGATGAAACCGAACGCCGCCGCGACATTCAAATAGCCTACAACCAAGAGCACGGCATTATCCCCACCGCCCTAATCCGCCGTCAGTCCAACTCAATTCTCTCTTTCTTAGATGTCTCTCGCAGGCTCAACGCCGAAGAATTAGAACAAGCTTACGATCACAGTGATGATTTGCCCTTAGAAGATATTCCCATGCTTATCGGGCAGCTAGAGACCAAGATGAAAGAAGCAGCCAAAAAGCTAGAGTTTGAAGAAGCCAGCACTTACAGAGATCGAATTAAGCATTTGCGCGATCGCCTGCTCGGCAAACACAAAGCCCCCTTTCGGCAAGTAAAGTAGCCCTTTCTAGTTTGGCAGTTTACTTATCAGTAGCTTGCTCTTGTCCCCGAAATCTTTCCCAAAACTCGATTCTACAACTTGAGCATTGTGTATATACATGGGCTACCCCTGTTAAGGTGAACGTTTGTTCTTCTTTTGCTTTAGAAGCCTTGCCGTAGAGACATGGGGATGCTTGGGGTCAAACTTGTCCTTTGGAGCAGGCTTTTTCGACCCTCTCGGCGAAGACTGGAAGCGTTTGAGGTTAACGATTGCGGCCCACTCTTTTAAGGTGTCCGCAAAACCCTCAACGCTCATCTGTTCAAACAGTTGCCAGATAGAGGCTGGCAGCGCAATCATCATGCCGCGAAAAGTACCCTGCACTTCTTCGACAAGATAGAAGTCGGATAAGCCTGCTTCAATCTTGCCTGTGCCATGAACGGCTTTCAGTGCGGCTTTGACGGTCGATAGGATATTGAAGGCAACGAGAGCCACGCAAAACACAAACAAAGCGGCTCTGGGATATCCCAAGGTACTGAGTTCACAGGAGAAGACATCGGTGACGACTTGAAACAAGCCTTCGACACTCCAGCGCTTCCGGTAAAGCTCGGCTATTTTAAGGGCACTCACGCTCATCGGTAAGTTTGTGAAAACAGCAACTTCTGTATCGCCATGACGGGTAGGCTTCAAAAGCTTGACAACAATGCGACGAAACGGCAGCTCGCTGCCCTCATGGGTCATGCTCACTGGCTGCTCGAAAACTTCTCCTGTCGCTGAGCGGCCCATAGATTCCAGGGGTGCTAGCGCTTCCCAAGGCAAATTCTGATGCGCCCGAATAATGAAATACGCCCGACGTTGGGCAATCCCCGTCAGGCTTGAACGGGTACAGAAATTGCGGTCTGCTATCCAGACTTGGCCCGCCTGAACCGTTTCGAGCATCTCTGGTAATAATGAACGCTCCTGAGCATGGGCATCTTCACAGAGAAACACATCGCTCACTAGCAGTTGTGCTGGATCGAGCACCGCAATCGATTGACCTGGCAGTGGCCCTGAGCGCGTAGCTTGGAGTGGCTTGAGCCGGTGTTCTGTGGCTCCCAAATGATTGCCGTCTGCTATCCGGATGGGATAACCCGGTAATTGAGCCGTCTGAGCGGGGGCTAAGGCACTGATGACGGGCGCAAGTTCTCGGTGGCTGTAGCGCACGAGCGCTTGACTAATCTTCGGCTCTAGACCATTAAGCTTGCCGTATAACGCTGGTTTTGACACCCCTATCTGCTTCTCTAAAGCTTTATAGGCCGCATTCACGGATGGGTGTATCCCGCTCACCACCAAGCTCATCAGACCCACCACACTTGAAAACAACAGCTCGCGCGTGTATTGTTTCTCGGCGGTGTCTTCGAACAACTCATCTAGCTTGTCGGCTGAAAAAATCCTTTCCATGATGGCGCGTACCATCACACTAATAGGACTAGCTTCGACAAATTGCTCAAAGATGGCGTTAATCATCGCGCTACGGCTCCTGATTGCCAAGCATTCAGACCCACACCGCTTGGCTGTACTCGCCTTCATCTTATAAGCTGATAGTACAATTGGTCACCTTAACAGGGGTACCCTATACTGCAATGTAGGTGAGACGTAAAGGGACAATGCAATGTGCATATTTCTATGACTTCGGGCTCTTCCTAGCTTTTGGTGATCCGCAGCAAAGAGGATGAAAATACGTTCAGGTCAGGATGAAGCGCTTGGCTAACAGGTCGAGTCCTGCGCGTCCAAACATCTGTCGTTTGAGCATCTTTAGTCGATTGTTTTGCCCTTCTACTTGCCCGTTGCTGCTCTCTAAAGTGACGCCAGCTTTGACCGCATCATAATCCTCCATCAAGCCTTTGGCGAATGTCTGAAATGCTCTGATAGAGCTGTTCATCGCATTCTTCAGCCAATCATCGAGCTGCTCAGGCAATCGTTGCCGCACTAGATCAAGAAACCCCTGAGCCAAGGAAATGGCCTCCGATAATTCAGGCTGTGCGGATAGCTTTTCTAGAAGTTGTTCTTGTTCACCATCCAACGTTTCAGGACGTTGTAATACAAGCCATGCGACTCGCCGAGCACTTAGTGCTTTCTGACTGGCCCGCTTGACTCTAGGGGCAGGGCCACGTCCCAGCAATTGGTTGAGCGATTCAGGCGCTGGTCTCAATGGCGGATGGGATTGACGTAGTGGCTGAAGATAGCGAGCCACCATCGCATAGCTACCCGTAAAGCCAGCCGAGCGAATCTCTTCAAACAGCCGTTTGGTATGGCGCTTTCCTTGCTGCCACTGCTCAATTAGATAAGACTTGTACGGGTCAAGGCCACTACTATATTTACGGCTAGGAGATTGCCATTCTGGAAAGCTCTCATGAGAGAGGTAGGTATAGACGGTGCGCTTGCCCATGCCGAGATGATGCGCAATATCTTCTATTGGGTAGCCTTGTTGCCTGAGCGCATGAACTTGAGTGTAGTTTTCTAGCCGCTGGGTGCGTTTCTCCTCTCGTCGCTGCTGACGGGATG
>JAAUPS010000070.1 GCA_012033015.1 Phormidesmis sp. RL_2_1 | reverse complement strand
AAACGCTCAAATTCTGCGATTCAGCAATGTATTTGGGAGAATGTATTTTGGACGATGTATTTGGGAGAATGTATTTTGGACGATGTATTCTGAACAGTGCATTTTGAACAGTGCATTTTGAACAGTGCATTTTGAACAGTGTCTTTTTGCCGTTTTATTGGTTGGGCTCTTTTTTCGAGCGTTTGTCAGCTTCAATTTGCCGTACAGCCGTCATGGCTGAGTAGCTGACCCCCGCTGTGCCTTCACCCGGATGGGTGCTATCGCCCACGAGCCATAGGTGTTTAATCGGCGTACGGGTGGCAAACCCAAAGGGGCCAAAGGTCGAAACCTGCTGACCAATGCCACCGACAATTCCCCTTTCACGTCCGGTAAATGTCTCAAAACTCCTAGGGGTTGCCCCCTCTATGTGCACAATATGCTCAGACCGCAGGTCAAAGTAATCTTTTAGTCGAGATATCGCCGTTTGCATATAGCGCTCTTTCATCGCTTTATAGCTGTCTTCGTCGCCGTCATACCACTGTTGTACATCTGTAAAAGAAGATGCCGTAATCGTGGCTTTACCTGCCGGTGCACGGCCATCTCCTGCTCGACTCACCGAAACAAAAAGAGAATTATTCTCAGCGATCGGCCCGTCGTAATCATACAAAAACTGCAGATGGGGGGGACAATCTGCGGGAACAGCAGCTTGTTCTACACCGAGATAAATGACAAAGGCCCCTGAGGCAGGGGGCAGCTTTTGTACTCTCTTTTCGTAGCCTTCCATTTCTGTGGTTTTCGTTTCTGTGGCTTTCGTTTCTGTGGCTTTGACGAGTCGCACAAGATTTTGAACGGTCACATTGGCAACCACATGGTCAGCCGCCTCCCACCAAGACACGCCTTTTTGATGGGTGATGTTGACGCTGGTTGCTTTCCCCTTCTCCGTGGCAATCGATGTAGCGGTATGGCCCATGTAGAGTTTACCGCCCTCTCTTTCTAAGGCTTGAGTGAGGCGATCGCACAACACCTGCATACTCCCTTTTAAATGAAACAGCCCATGGGGAGCCTGCGATACCCCCAACGCCGTTGCCGCATACAGCAGCGCGGTTTTATCTGCTGTAGTCTGGGAATATAGCTTGAGCTGCATATCTAAAAACGTCCGCAGCCGTCGATTGTCATACAGCCCATACCTGCGCAAAATGTCGCCTACCGTAGCAAAGGTAAACGGCAGTGTGAGCAACGTATCCGGCCGCAGCGCTTGAATGAGCTGCCACATATCCCAGCTATTGCGCGGCGGCAAAACAGGCTGGCGCTGCTGAAACCGCCAACTGTAGTCAAATAGCGATTTCATCAAAGCCCAAAAAGGCCCACTGCCAGGAAACTGTCGCTCCCGCTCTGCCCGCCACCGATCCGGGTCGCGCCATACATTGATGGGCTCTGATTCTCCTGGCAAAAATACCGCACAGGCCGGATCACACTCACTTGCGGCTGGCAGATCAATTGCTAATTCATCAAATATTTGATGATGAATCCCCCCAGGTTCTAGTCCGGCGACTTGAGTTGCGCCCACATCAAAGGTAAACCCTCGCCGCTGAAAGGTCGAAGCGCAGCCCCCTGGCACGATGGCTTGATCAAACACCTTCACCCTGTAGCCCCGCCGTGCCAGCAGTGCCGCTGCGGTTAAGCCACCAATACCTGCGCCAATCACTACGACGTTTTGCCTAGCAGCACCAATACTCACCATCGACCTTTACATTTCTTAAACTTTTTCAGTTTAACAAGGTTCTTACGGCGATTGCTGTTCTTGCTCTAGGTTAAACAAAAATGGGACACCGCCGTTAGGGCTATCCCCCATCACCAACACCCGAGGCATTTGGGCTCCGCCTGCTTTCCACGCCTCAATCGCCTCTTTTGAAGCACAAGCTTACCGCCTTGTGCTTTGAGCGTATCGGCAATTAACCGCTGAGATTCAGCTCGCCCCTTGGCCCGATTGATTTCAGCTTGGGCCTCCTGTTCCGCCTCTTGAGCAACATACACAGCTCGCTGAGCGCGCTGTTCAGCAATTTGTTTTTCTTCTACTGCCCGTGAAAATTCGGGCGAAAAGGTCAGATCAACAACACTTGTATCCAAAACATCAATACCGTATTTTTCCAACCGCAGCGCCAGCGCATTATCAAAATCTTCTTTGAGGACGGCCCGTTGAGTAATCGCTTCTTCTACCGTTCGTCGGGCGGCGGCAACTTTAAAAGATTCCTGGGTTTGGGGGGCAATGATCTTGTTGACAATGTTAGAGAGTGACCCCTGCTTGCGGCGAATATCCACCATCTGCTCTGGCTCTAAGCGAAAGTTAATCGCAAACCGCGCTCTCAAATCTTGCAAATCTTTGGTTGAACTCTCGGCAGGCACTTCAAACTTTTGCACGGTAATATCGTACACATCCACATAGGATACAAACGGCGGTTTGAGGTGAATACCTTCTAGCAGTACGCCATCTTGCGCCGAACCCAAAACGCTCAGCACCCCCGCCTGTCCGGGATTGATAATTACAAAACTACTCGCCAACA
Source organism: Phormidesmis sp. RL_2_1 (assembly GCA_012033015.1). GTDB lineage: Bacteria > Cyanobacteriota > Cyanobacteriia > Phormidesmidales > Phormidesmidaceae > Phormidesmis. Next base: position 18,690 of record JAAUPS010000070.1, on the reverse strand, counting down.
CAATGGCCACAATGGTTGCGATTGTCGCGATCACCACCGGTTGACTATTTCCTTGTCGCACACTCAATGGAACGCTCCTTATTTTATCTATATGTAGGATAGGTAGGTTAGGTGTCTATAAAAATGGCCAACACCTTGTCAGCCCTTAAAATTTCACCTCATACAGCCTAGCTTGCTGACGCCGTCAGCGCTTTGCTGAAAACAACTACAAACCTTTATCTATTGTTAAGTCCGGCTCTAATGCTAATTCAAGTCTGCTTATCTGTTTCAAATCTAGTTTCTGATTGTTTTGTGATAGGTCGCCTTCAAATCATTTCAGGCTGATGTAGAGCCTCAGCTTCAGACCCTAAGCTTCAGAGCCTAAGCTTTAGGCTCTAAACTTTAGACCCTAAGCTTTAGGCTCTAAACAGCTACAGCGCTTATAACCCCAGCAATTCACCATTGCCCGTAATGACGGTGCCAATGGCATAAGCCTCAACGCCTTGTGCCGCAAACTGTTGACACGCTGCATCAGCCTGCTCAGGCGGCACAATGACCGCAAAGCCGATACCCATATTAAAGGTATGGAACATATCCAGCAGGCTGACGTTACCGGCTGCGCGCAGCCACTCAAATACTGGCAAAATTGGCCAGCTATCGGAAATAAGCTGAATAGATTGTCCTTGGCCTAAGCAACGAGGTAAGTTCTCTGGCAAGCCGCCGCCGGTAATGTGGGCCATCCCGTGAATGGCCAGATCAGATTTTAGCGCTGCCAGCACTGGTTCAACATAGAGTTGGGTCGGTTGCAGCAACACTTCGCCTAATGTTTTACCCCCTAGCTCTATCGGTTTTTCCGCCCAGTCGTAGCCTTCATCTCGGCCTGCTTTGCGGGCATCTCTTGGGCCTTCGGCGACAATTTTGCGCACTAGGCTAAAACCATTGCTGTGAACGCCGCTGCTGGCTAAGCCAATGATGCGATCGCCCACCGCTACCCGCGAGCCATCCAGCATGTCATCTTTTTCTACAATCGCCACACAAAAACCTGCCATGTCATACTCACCCGGTGCGTAAAACCCTGGCATTTCAGCCGTTTCACCGCCCAACAGCGAGCAGCCCGAAGCCAGACACCCCTGAGCGACTCCGGACACCACCTGGGCGAGCTGCTCAGGGCCAGCTTGCCCGTTGCCAAATAATCTAAAAAAAACAGCGGCTCTGCCCCAACTGTGAGCACATCGTTGACACACATCGCGACCAAATCTATCCCCACCGTGTCATGGCAATTGAGTGCTTGAGCCAGCTTTAGCTTCGTGCCCACACCATCGGTTCCAGACACCAATACTGGCTGGCGATAGCCAGACGGTATTTCAAAGCACCCGCCAAAACCGCCTAAACCACCTAACACCTCTGGCCTGCGCGTACTATTCACCATGGCGCGAATTCGATCGACAAACGCTCGCCCTGCCTCTACATCTACCCCCGCCTGCCGGTAATCCATAGCTGACCCATTCCTTTGTGAAAATTGATTTTGTGAAAACTGATAAAAATCTACGGTTTTTAGCCCTTTTCCATACCCAGGGACAGTTCCATATATATAGACAGTTCCATATATATAGACAGTTCCAAAACCATGGGCAATGATGATAAGGCCCAGCATTTAGTGTCCCTGCCCACTAAATGTGGCATATAAATCAGGAATTCAATCCACATTTAGCGTCCAACTTACTGCAGATCCCAACGAAGCGGTTCAAGATCAAGCGTCATTTCATATTAAAAATGACCCAAAACAGTGCATATAGTTGCATAATCCCTAAAAAACTATTCCTTTAGACGCAGAAAAAAACGAGCTTGATTGATTAGTTATCTAGAACACAATCTCCGGTAGCCATAAGCATCACAAAATGTTGACAACATACTTAACAAAGCTTCAAAGCCTTTACATTTCGTCATTTCGAACTTTTTATGAAGCTATCGTAAAGTTTTTTAGAAAGGCTTGCCTCGCAAATCCGCCGATCTTTGCCTAAATCCGTTCGTGTAGATTAGCCATGTTCATTGAAATTACACATTGAGGTTTAGAGCGCTGCTATGACCCAACAGTTCGCCCCCAGGTTCAATTGCCAAAAGCATTGAGCTGAGCTGTTGCGATGTAGCCGATTATGTTGCTTTTTAATGGTTCGAGAAAACAACAATTCGCCAGTAGTCTAGCAGCAGCCCTTCTGCTGTCTGGTGTCGGAGCTACCTTTACAGGTGCTCAACCCCTAAGCGATTCCGCTGATTCCTCCCTAGGTGCTGAGTCAGACACAGTTAATTTAGCTAATTTAGCCTTTGATTCTGCTGAATCAAGCTCTGCTGCATCACAATCAACTGCAACAACATCGATCCCAACAACCCATACTCTCGCTTCTATTGGGACAAGTAATCCGGGCAACAGCACCATAAGCTTGCCCGCTCGCACCGAGCTTGAGCCATCTTCTCTCAATGACATTCTCATCCATGCTCACACCATTGATGGGCGACAAGCTGCCACACTTTATGTCAAAAACATTCCGGTGCTAACGTTCATTGGTACTGAAGTCAGCAGTCTTTCAAACAACAGTGATGTTATTTCGCTAGCTGCTAGCAGCGATTCACTCACTTTGCAAACCTCTACATCTAGTAGCGCCAGTGCATCTAGCAGTCTTTTAGATGCAGAAAATGATCCGGTTTCAAGAGCCACCCGCTTGGGCAAACAGCTCGATTCAGAGGGTATCGATGCATCTGAGATTTCAGTACGCTGGGATGAAGAGCGCGAAGGGTATACGGTGACCTTGGCAGATCAGGAGCTAATTGCCCTTGACAGTCGCACAATTTTGGCAGATACCACTGACAACGAGGCAGAGGACGCTTTGCAAGTTACCAATCGTCTACGTCGATTGATCGGTGGCGAAGAGCCCGTATCAGAGATTGAAGGACTTCCCGCTCCAGAGCCAGCTCCACCAGCACCTGCTCAGACGGTCGCGATTTCTTCTAGCACTGTCGGTGGTGCTTCTTGGTACGGCCCCGGATTTCACGGTAGGCGTAGCGCTAGTGGTGAAGTGTTTAATCAAAACGCGCTTACAGCCGCTCACAAAACGCTGCCTTTTGGCACCCGAGTTCTGGTTACGAACTTGAATAACGGCCGTCAGGTTACCGTTAGAATTAATGACCGTGGCCCTTACTCAGGCAATAGAATTATTGACCTTTCCGCAGGAGCCGCTGCTCAAATTGGTTTAATTAATTCAGGTGTTGGTACCGTTCGCTTGGACGTTCTGGCCAATTAAATTCTATGGCTAACGCTGTATCAGTCTAGCCATGAAGGGATTAGCTCTCTGTATAGCTAATCTTGGAGGCTGGGCCAGATAAATTCAGTCAGTACTGACATAGATTCAGTCAGTACTGACTATGATGCAAAGAATTCTTCGTTGCGAAGAATTCTTTTTTTGGAAAAGCTGTGTATGGCTTTTGGGCATGGTCATAACTCACCCTTTACAGTTCGAGTGTGGGCGGACTGCGTTAAATTAGTGTGGGCTAATCTGGTGGGCCTGATCTGGTGGGCCTGATCTGGTGGGCCTGATCTGGTGGGCTAATCTGGTGAGCGTATCAGCGTTAGCCGCATTGGCATCGCCGAAACGATGTGAGCGAAACGATAGAGACCTGTAAGTCGGAGACTGTTGTGCAACTGTTCAACACTGTAAGTGAGTTGCGTGATTATTTAGAGCAGCGAGGTCAAGGACAGCTCATCGGGCAAACGATTGGGTTGGTGCCGACGATGGGAGCCCTGCACGCGGGCCACTTGAGTTTGATGGCGCGCGCTTGCCAAACCACTGATGTGGTTGTGGTGAGCATTTTTGTCAATCCGCTTCAATTTGGCCCCAATGAAGATCTTGAGCGCTACCCCCGGCCCCATCGGAAGGATCAAGCGCTGTGTGAATCAATGGGTGTTGATGTCATATTTATGCCATCTACGGCGAGTCTCTATGGAACATCGCAGCCAGATCTAGCAACTGTCACCCAGGTGGTGCCGCCAGCGAATATGACGAATATTTTGTGTGGTCGTTCTCGTCCGGGCCATTTTCAGGGGGTGGCTACCGTTGTGACCAAGTTACTCAATATTGTGCGGCCAACCCATGCTTTTTTTGGTCAAAAAGATGCTCAGCAGGTCGCGATTCTCAAGCGCTTGGTGCAGGATTTGAACTTGCCTAGTGAAATTGTTGTATGCCCGATTGTGCGGGAACCCGATGGTTTGGCGCTGAGCTCTCGAAATCGCTACCTGACTGCCACAGAGCGACAGCAAGCGACCATTCTGCAAAAAAGCTTAAAAGCGGCAGCGGTCAGTTTCCGTGCAGGGGAGCGATCTCGAATGGCTCTATTGCAGGCTGCTCAGGAGATTTTGGCGACTGAACCGGCAGCTTATTTAGACTATATAGAGCTGGTGCATCCTGATACACTGGAGCCTTTGCAAGTAATAGATACCGTAGGCATGATGGCGATCGCAGCAAACCTCGGCAAAGCCCGACTACTCGATAATATTGTTTTAGACACCCGCGAAGGGCTAGACACCCGTGAAGGGCTAGACACTCGCAAACGCCAAGGCCGCCAACCCATCATCGCTATCGATGGCCCTGCTGGCGCGGGTAAGTCCACCGTTGCTCGCCAAATCGCCCATCAGTTGGGATTGCTCTATTTGGATACGGGGGCGATGTACCGGGCGCTAACTTGGTTTGTATTGCAGCAAGAGATTGATCCAACGGATGAGGGCGCGATCGCCGAGATCCTCTCTAAGTGCCAAATCCAACTCACCAACAGCATTGAAAACGACCAACCGCAGCCACCTCAGGTGCAGGTCAACGGACAGGATGTGACCCAAGTGATCCGTAGCGCCACCGTGACGAGCCAAGTGTCTACCATTGCCGCGCAGGCCGCCGTACGCAGTAAACTCGTTGAGCAGCAGCAGCAATATGGTGTAGCAGGGGGAGTGGTGGCCGATGGCCGCGATATAGGCACCCAGGTTTTTCCCAACGCCGAACTCAAAATTTATCTGACTGCCTCCGTCAAAGAGCGAGCCGAACGTCGCTATCATGACTTAAAAGCGGCCCAGCAGCCCTTGCCTGCTTTAGATGATCTGGCCCAGTCGATTGCCGAGCGTGACCATAAAGACAGCACCCGCATGGTTTCTCCCTTGCGTAAAGCGCCTGATGCGATCGAAATCATGACCGATGACCTCAGTGCCGAGCAGGTCGTGGAAAAAATCACCGGACTCTATCGTCAGTTGATAGCCTAGGATCTGCCGAACTTCGCCCCTACTCTTTTGCATGGCCGCCCCTACCATCCAAGCGCAAAAAGCAACTCAGCGCCGCGCCCTGTTAAAAGCTCGCCAGGGTATGCCCGTCCGTATCTCTCAAGAAAAATCTGCCCGTATTTGTCAGCATTTGCAAGCGTGGCCCATATTTGCCCAGTCACGACTTACCCTCGCCTATTGCAGCTTCCGAGGTGAGCCTGATTTGTCTCCTTTGCTTCAGCAGCAGCGGAGTTGGGGCCTGCCTCGCTGTGAAGGGAAGGCCCTGATCTGGCATCGCTGGTATCCCACTTGTAGCTGGCCTTTGCGTCCTGGCACCTATGGCATTATTGAACCTGATCCGGCTTCTCCTGTGGTAGAGCCTTACAAAGTCGATTTGATTTTGGTTCCTTGTTTAGCTTGCGATGTCAATGGCTATCGGCTGGGCTATGGTGGCGGGTTTTATGATCGGATGCTGGGACAGTCTGATTGGGCAGATAAAACCACTATCGGTGTTGTGTTTGAGTACGCCAGACTCCCCCAAGTTCCTGCTGAAGCTTGGGATATTCCCTTAGATGGGGTCTGTACTGAGAGCGGGCTGTTTTTGCGAACAGGGACTTGATTCGGTTTGGGCTTAGTGAAAAGCTCACGCCCACAGCTTGATTCCGCCTATCAATCCCAAGACATTTGAAACGATGGTGACGTTTTCAGGCAGCTCTACCTCAATTTGCTTGACTTCACCGCCCCCTAGATATAGCCGGTCGTAGTTAAATCCGTGGGATAGGGCTGCGATCGCTTTGAGTAATCGATTGTTCCAAACCGTTGGGCCCACACTCTTGAGCGCCGCACGACCCAACTGCTCCTCGTAGGTTTGTCCCTTGCGAAAGCGCTGATGGCCAAATTCTAAATTTGCCACCAAATGCCCATCGGTAAATAGCGCCGTGCCAAATCCGGTGCCCAAGGTGATCACCATCTCCACCCCTTTCCCTGAGATGGCCCCCATTCCCTGCAGATCTGCGTCATTCGCGACCCGTACTGGCTTACCTAAACGCGCTGTCAACTGCTGGGCCAAATCGTACGCGTGCCAATCAGGATGCAAGTTTACGGCGGTGTAAATAATGCCTTGGCGCACAACCCCTGGGAAACCAACGGAAACCCGATCAAAATCGCCTTGCTGACTGGCTAGCTGTGTAATGACTGCCATGACGGCGTCGGGCGTTGCGGGCTGGGGCGTTTTAATGCGATCGCGTTCTCCTAAAGGCTCACCCTGCTCGTCTAGCACTAATGCTTTGATCCCACTGCCACCAATATCTATCGTCAACGTCTTGATCACCGCTGTCCTCACCCATTTAATAACTGCCACAGTTCAATAGATTGGAAAGATTGGCACTGTGGCGTACCCAGCCTATCGTCTCAATCAAATGAAGCATCCGGTTTTGCCTTCACAAATATCTATCTAAAAAATGTTTATCTCAAAATGGTTCTATTCATCCTTTAATCTAGGCTGCATTAGTAATCTAGGCTGCCTTAGGTCTAGGCTCTATCAGGAGGGACGTAGCGCCTCAAACGCATAGATTTCCTGAAAAACCTGCGCCCAACCATCCGATACCGAAGCCAAAATGGCCTCTCCTTTAGCTGCGGTGGCGACCGTAGCATCGCCAACTACGCCACTACGGCTCAGATCTTTCATCGTCCAAGCCATGGGCAATGAACCTTCTAAGCTCAGTAAGCTATCTGGGGGAAACCCCACCGGAAACTCGCGCACCGCTTTGGCCATATTGACTTGGTTGGGCAGGAGCGATCGCATCACACTGGTTTCCACATCCCCGGCATGAATGCCCTGCTCATACTCTTGTGAACCCACCACTTGGGCTGCGCAGTGAGGCGCTCGCCACACAAACAGGGGAAACACCTGAAAATCAGGCCATTTTACCCGCAAGTCACGGGCCAAGACTTCTAAGATTTGAGGCTGCCCGCCATGACCATTGACCAGGACGAGCTTACGCAACCCAGCACGATAGATACTCTCTGCCATTTCCATCAGCACCGCAGTCAAGGTCTGCGCTGAAAGTGTAATCGTTCCGGCAAATCCACTGTGCTCGTTCGACTTACCGTAACAAAGCGGCGGTAAAGCATAGGCAGGAATGGATGGATCTAACTTGTCAAGTGCCTGACCCACAACAGCCGTTGCGATCGCTGTGTCCACGATTAAAGGCAGGTGAGGCCCGTGTTGCTCCACTGCGCCAATCGGTTGAATGATTAGAGTATTCGCCTTATCTGGCAAGGCAGCCACCTGCTGCCACGTCAGGTAAGGGAAAAACCGCTCTGGCGGAATATAGCTATGCATAACCTGAAAAATATAGCTAAACAAAAAACTTCAAGCAAAAAGCCGCAAAGTGGGAAACGAGTACAGTTAATCATCTGTCCTTAACTCAGGCATATGTGCCCCTGACTGTGCATATCCTAAGATGGATACGCATCGGTGCATCAGTTCGGTGCATCCATAAGAATTAGGGCATAATCGGTATTATATTGGCATCCTGTAGGTTACCTTACCAATGGTTAACCTCACAGAAAATACCTATTTACCGGTCTCAGTTTATTGACTACCTTAAACTAAGGGAGTTTTATATTTCTAATATCCAGGGTTTGTAAGGTTAGCGCTGGCAATATACGGCTTAATCAAAGACTTATCAAAAGACTTATCAAAATAGTTTGTAAAGTTTTGATTGAACAGCATCATCCAGATCTAAGATTTACGGATCATCAGCGGTCATTTACAGCGACCTGTTATAAGGTTTTTTAATAGCAGTTATCTTTTGATAGCGGTTATCGTTCGCATCTGCGCTTTCTACGTCCTTTGCAGCCTCTGCCTTAAATGAAAAACACTGCCTGTATCCAAGGCTTCCTCAAAACCAGCTTCCTCAAAACCGGCTTCCTCAAAACCAGCTTCCTCAGACATGCCTCACTAGGCATCACCGCGCTCCTTTTACCTGCCATTGCAACCGGTGCGATCGCACCAACAACCCGACCTGTTGCAGCCTCAGAATTTCAGACAACGTTCCAAAACAGTCCCAAAATGGTTTTGGACGAAGCTTGGCAATTGGTTTACCAGGAATATGTAGACGCTGACTTTAACCGAGTAGACTGGCTAGGGGTAAGGCAAGCCTTGCTCGGCAACGAATATACCACTCGCGACGCGGCCTACAGCGAACTCAGACGGATGCTAGGGCGGCTAGAAGATCCGTATACTCGATTTTTAAATCCTGCTCAATATGCAGCGCTGACAGAGCAAACCGCTGGAGAAGTGTCCGGCGTCGGTATTCATCTCCAGCGAGACGCTCAAGATCTCGTCGTTTCGAGCGTTTTAGACAATTCCCCGGCGCAGCGTGCAGGCATTGAAGCGGGCGACGTTATTTTAATTATTGACGGTCGCTCTAGCCGAAATCTCAGTGTCGAAAGTGCATCCCAACTCATTCGTGGAGAAGGGGGCAGCCAAGTCACGATGATTATCCGTCGTCAAGATGGCAGCGAAGAAACCTTGATTCTCACCCGAGAAATTGTCTCAGTCCCGACAGTCACCTTTGAACTTAGGCAACAGACTGGTTTGCAGGTCGGCTACATTCGTTTGGATGAATTCAGCGCCCACGCCGCCGAGCAAATGCGCGAGGCCATCGATACCCTCACAGGACAAGGCGCTGAAGCCTTTGTTTTAGACTTACGCGGTAATCCTGGTGGCCTACTGCAAGCGAGTATTGATATTAGCCGCATGTGGTTACCCCGTGGCAGCATTGTTCGCACTGTTGATAGAAACGGCCACAGTGACGAAATTACGGCCAACCGCACAGCGATTACAGATTTACCCATGGCTGTTTTGGTGAACGGGCAATCTGCTAGTTCGAGTGAAATTGTTACGGGTGCTTTAGGTGATAATGATCGCGCTGTAGTCGTTGGTGACCCGACATTTGGTAAAGCCTTAGTGCAAAGTTTGCATGGCCTTTCGGATGGCTCTGGCTTGGCGGTTACCGTAGCCCACTACTACACCCCTGATGGCACCGACATTAGCAGCCGTGGCATTACCCCTGATGTCAGCGTCACCCTAACCCCTCAGCAGCGCCGTGAGCTAGAAGCAAATCCGGCTTTGCGGGGCACCAACGCCGACCCTCAATTTGTGCGGGCGGTGATAGCCATTGAACCAGAGGTGCTAGCTCGACGCCAAGGTAATACGCCAGTGGTGGTCTCTCCTAGTTCCATGCCGCCAATACCGAGCCGGATAGGTCGGATAGAGCCTTAATCTCCTGAAATGGGTCATGGTCATGTCGCTAGGGTAATGGCCATGACGGCTAGCTTTAGCGATGGCTGGCTTTAGCCAGCAGAATTAACCCTAGCCCTAAAGCAGTGCTGGGTAAAACAACAATAGCGATCGCCAAACCGTTGAGTGCAGTTGTGTAAGGCGTTTGCAGTGGCAGCAATGGCCCACCATACTTCAGCAAAATGCTCAAAAAAAGTGACAGCATGATCACTTTAATCACAAAGCTGGCAGCGTTATTCGTACGGTCATTCATACGGTCATTCAGACGAAAGAGGGCTCAAATCAGAGGGTGCATCGTTGCATAGCGAACGGTCATGGCACATAGCGAACGGTCATGGCACATAGCGAACGGTCATGGCACATAGCGAATGATCATGGCGCACCATTCGTCTTGATAGGTCATCTCAGCGATTTGCCAGCCGTAAGCATTGAGATTTTCTTCTACCCAAGGGGCTTTGCTGGTGAGGATGCCGCTGAGGATTCCCCAAGTTTGAGCATTCGCCAGTTCGTTGAGGCGGGGAATGATTAAAGCCACAATGATTTCGGCCAAGATATTGCAGACAATGCCATCGACAGGGCATTGGTTAGCCTGCTGGGCCAGCGCGATCGCTTCGCCAACGCTCCCTAACTGCACCTGTAATGTTTTAGGATGAATGGCATTCAAATTGGCATTGGCGCGCGTCGCTTGAACAGCAAGTGGGTCTACGTCGGTGGCGAAGGCCTGATGAGCCCCATACAGGCAGGAGGCAATCGCTAGAATGCCAGAGCCACAGCCAATATCAGCAATAGTTGCACCATTTAAGGGCTGCTTTTCTAGGGCTTTGAGGCAGAGTTGTGTCGTAGCATGGGCACCTGTGCCAAAGGCGCTGCCGGGATCAAGGGTGAGGATGGTGCGCTCGGTTGTGGGCTGATCCATCCAAGCTGGATTGATCACTAAGCGATCGCCGATTTCCTCAGCTTGCCAGTGGTCTTTCCAACTGCTGGCCCAGTCTTCTTCAGCAATCAGCCGCCAGCTTACCTGGAGGAGCTGAAGTTGAGAGATCTGGGGGGCGATCGCTGCTTGCAGATTTGCCTGCCACTGCTCGAAGTCGGCAGGCTGAAACTGCGCCTGCGGAAAATAAGCCGTGACGATTCGGCAATCATCTTTCGTTTGACTGGCTGTACCTTTACTGTCTAACTCATCGAATGCCCAGTAGACGCTGTCTTCCAAGTTTATTGGGCATTCGACGGTGACTTCCCACCATTGAGGATTGGAGTGGGGCTCGGTATCTGAGTGGATGCTGGACACGGTAAGCAGATCACCTACAACGCTACGGTATAGGCATCACGAATTCCTGGCTCTTTTTGATCTCGTTCAAAATGCCTTCGGGCAGCGGATCGTCAATGCTGAGCACCATAACAGCGTCACCGCGGACGATTTTGCGACCGACTTGCATACTGGCAATATTGACATTAAAGCTACCGAGCAGAGAGCCAATTTTACCGATAATACCGGGCATGTCGCGGTGCAGGGTAAAGAGCATGTATTGGGTGGGCGGCACGTTAATCGGGAAGTTATCCATATCAATGATACGAACTTCACTGCCGCCGAGCAGCACGCCAGTAACGGAATGCTCGCCCAAAGAGCCCTTGGCCGCCAGATAGAGTGAGCCGGTGTAGTCTTTAGCGGTAGTATCGCGGGTTTCGACCACACGAATACCGCGCTCTTTGGCCTCAATCGAAGCGTTAACGTAATTTACCCGCTCTTGCAGGGCATTGGAGAGCAAGCCTTTAAGGGCCGCAATCACGATCGGCTTGGTGTCATTTTCAGCCAATTCACCTTGCAGGCGGATGTTGAGTTCCTCAATGCGCCCACCGGCTAGCTGGCCGACAAAGTTGCCGAGTGTCTCGGCGAGATTGAGATAGGGCCGTAGCTTTTCGAGCATATCGGGGCGCAAGCCGGGAATGTTCACGGCTGAACGGGCGGGCAACCCAAGCAGGACATCACGAATTTGCTCGGCCACATCAATGGCGACATTGACTTGGGCTTCAGCCGTAGAAGCGCCCAAATGAGGTGTCAGCACAAGGGCTTTATCGACTGAGCGCAGCGCCGACTCACCGAGGGGTTCTTCTTCATAGACGTCTAGGGCAGCGCCAGCGATGACGCCATCTTTGAGGGCTTGAGCCAGATCGCTTTCATTGATAATGCCGCCGCGGGCGCAGTTAATAATGCGGGCGGTGGGCTTCATTTTGGCCAGGGATTCGGCGTTGATTAAATGCTTGGTTTCGGGCGTTTTGGGAATGTGAAGGGTGATGTAGTCGGACTCGCGCAGCAAAAAGTCCAGTTCGACAAGGCGGCAGTTGAGTTCTTCAGCGCGATCGCTCGAAATAAACGGATCAAAGGCCAGCAGGTTCATGCCCATGGCCCGCGCTACTGTGGCGACATGGGAGCCAATTTTGCCAAGCCCCACGACCCCGAGCGTCTTTTTATAAACCTCTACCCCTGTAAACGACTTGCGATCCCAGCCTCCTGCTTTGACCGCTTGATTGGCTGCTGGAATATAGCGGGACATGGAGAGCATCATGGCGAGCGCATGTTCAGCCGCTGCGATGGTGTTCCCTTCAGGCGAGTTCACCACCACAATGCCACGACGGGTGGCCCAAGGGACATCTACATTGTCTACCCCGACCCCCGCACGGCCAATGATTTTCAGATTTTTTCCCGCTTCTAGCACTTCTTTAGTCACTTTTGTGCCCGAGCGAATCATCAGCGCATCGTATTCCGGGATGATGGCAATCAGGTCTTCTAGGGGTAGCTTGGTTTTGACTTCTACAGTAGCAACCTGGGAGAGAATATCGATTCCAGCTTGGTCAATGGGGTCTGAGACGAGTACCTTGGGCATGGATTGACAAAAGATTTTAACTGTACATTAGAGCGTTATCTTACTGCAAAGCGGTAAGGCGCAATTTAAGAATGAACCATAAATAATGAATGATGAACGACGTAAATAGCCGCCTTATGCCATCGTTCATGCCTCATACTGCATCGCTTCTTCGCTCTTTCCCAGGGTTTCTAGAGCGTTAAAAGCATCCACAATCACCACGTTGGACATTAGAAAACCTTCGGGATCACTCAGTCGAATACGGTCTGTGGCTTCAAGCTTCTTTATATTTTGAGTTTCAGTATTGTGGCTGTTAGGCACTGCGGCCCGTTCTACCATGACCCATTTTTGGGCGATGTGAGGTGCGATCGCAGTCCAAAGGTTGCCTAGGCCCTGGTCACCATACACCTGAAAAATCTGCTCTAGAGAAATGCCTTGGTTGAGCCGTAGGCCCATCATATCTGCTCTAGCACCCGCTCAGCAGGCGGCAAAATCAGATCATCCGTGTGGCCGCCACAGTCAATAAAAGCACTCACCCACTGCCGATAACGGCGCTGGGTTCTAGGCCGCTCAATCCTTTGATGATCAACGTAGCTTGCCGCCCCCATGCCAAAACCGTAGCAAGGCTGACTTTGCCAGTAGGTCAGGTTATGCCTTGCCTGATAGCCCGGTTTGGCATAGTTGCAAATTTCATAATGCTCGTAGCCGTAGCTGGTGAGGATTTCCTGGGCGATGCGATACATTTGGGCGGTGTGGCGATCGCTGGGCAAAGGCGCTACCCCAAGTGTCAAATAGCGACCGAAAACCGTTTGTGGCTCAACGATCAGATCGTATTGAGAAATATGAGGAGGCTGGAGCGCTAAAGCCTCTGCCAGAGAATCGTGCCAGGTCGCCAGTGTCTGATGGGGTAAGCCAGAAATCAGATCGAGGCTAAAGTTGTTGACATTGGCCCTATGTAAAAGCTCGATCGCCTGAAAAATATCGTCACGTCGATGCCAGCGACCGCTAGCAGCTAACACCTGATCGTGAAAATCTTGCACACCTAAGCTCACCCGGTTAATGCCTGCCGCGCAATAACCTTTTAAGTGCTCTAAACCAAAGGTGGCTGGATCCATTTCCATAGATATTTCAGCCGTGGGGGCAATGCCGAAGTGATCGCGAAGAGCTGCTAAAATCGCCTCTAGCTGAGAAACTGCAAGTAAAGAAGGTGTGCCCCCGCCAAAAAAACGGTTTTCAGCGGCTCAGCCGTTTCAGGGCGTGGCGTGGCCTTAATTTCTGTCATCAGCGTCTCTACATATTGGCCTATGGTGCCGGAGGTATCGCCTCGCTTGTGCTGGCCGACCACTGAAACAGCAAAGTCGCAGTAAAAGCAGCGCCGCCGACAAAAGGGGATATGCACATAAGCAGAAGTAGCCAAGCGATAAACCGGGGTAAAGATCTTGTTGTTATGTTTGGTCGCGCTATTGTTTTGGGGTGTTTTGGGCTGTTTCGGGCTGTTGCGACCTGCAATGCGATAGCAGTCAGACGCTAACAAGATTACAAAAAAAGCGATAAGAGGGGCGATCGCGAACCCACCCCCTATAATAGCCGTAATCATAACTACATCAATGCTTTAGCAGGCCTTAAAGATTAGCCTGTGACCCACTCGGTGACCCACGTCTAATCCAGCCTGCACAGGCTTCATTTCTAACTTATGCTCGACGCACTCATCGTATTTTCATTCGTTTTAACCGGGGCAGGCATCGGCTTTTTTAGCGTCGATTTTTTACCTGACGCGGCCCTTGAGCAAGTCACCAATATCGAAGGCTTAGAATCTGTTGCCGGTGGCTTTGGGGCCCTCATCGGCGTGGGTATGGGCCTAGTGGTACAAACCAGCTATCGACGGCTAGAGCGGCAAATCAAAGACATGGCCCCTGATCGACTCCTATCTAGAGCTGCCGGATTAGTGATTGGGCTGCTGATTGCTAACCTGATGCTAGCGCCTTTGTTTCTGCTGCCCATTCCAGAAAAATTTGGTTTTATTAAGCCTGTCACAGCCGTCATGGGCAGTTTGTTGTTTGCAGTATCAGGGATGACCCTAGCAGAAACAAACGGACGGGCTTTGCTAAGACTGATTAATCCCAACAGCTATGAAAGTATGCTGATTACAGAAGGGACGCTCAAACCAGCCAAGAGCAAAGTGTTAGACACAAGCTGCATCATTGACGGGCGCATTGAGGATCTTTTAAAAACAGGTTTTATTGAAGGGCAGCTTGTCCTACCACAATTTGTTTTACAGGAGCTGCAGGGCGTGGCAGATTCCTCTATCGATCAAAAGCGCGCACGCGGACGCAGAGGGCTAGACATTATCAACCGCATCCGCGAGCAGTATCCCGATCGAGTCGTTATCGATCCGGCGGACTACGAAGACACTAATGCTGTCGATGCCAAGCTCGTAAAACTAGCGCAGGAAATGAACGCCCAACTGCTCACAAATGATTACAACCTGAACAAGGTCGCCAGTGTGCAGCGAGTGAGTGTCCTGAATATTAATGACTTGGCCAAAGCGATTCGACCAAATTATTTACCGGGTGATGACATCGAAATTAAAGTCTTGAAAGAAGGTAAAGAACCTTCCCAAGGCGTAGGTTACTTGAACGATGGCACGATGGTGGTGGTCGAAGAAGGCAATAACTTTATTGGTGATGACCTAGTGGTGGTGGTAACGGGCGCACTACAAACCTCCGCTGGCCGCATGATTTTCGCTCGGCCTAACCGTTCGGCGATGGCGTCTTCTTAAGGGGCGTCTCAAGCGAGTCGCTAGCGCTTAAGTCACAAGCGCTTAAGTCGCAAGCTTTTAAGTCGCAAGCCCTGCAAGGGAATCAAAGCAGTATTCCGGCGATGCAAGCGGTCATAAAGCAGGCGAGGGTACCTGCAATCATGGCGCGCAGCCCAATGCGAGCAAGGTCACTCCGACGGTTGGGGGCGATGCCGCCAATGCCGCCAATTTGAATGCCGATGGAGCCGACGTTAGCAAAACCGCAAAGCGCATAAGTGGCGATAATGCTCGCTCGCTCGGAGATAGCGTTGGCTTCGATCAAGCTTTGTAAATCAAGGTAGGCGATAAATTCGTTGAGGATCGTCTTTTTGCCCAGCAGCGTCCCTACCGCATCGCAGTCAGCCCAGGGGATACCCATCAACCAAGCAATTGGGGCAAGCAAAATAGAGAGGATGGTTTCAAGGGAGAATTGGGGATAGCCAAACAGACCACCGATAAAGCCTAACAAGGCATTGACAGCAGCCAAAATAGCCAGGAAGGCGATGATCATAGCGGCAATGTTGAGCGCCAGTTGAAGACCGTCTAGGGCACCTGATGCGATCGCATCAATCCCATTTTCTGTGGTTCGCTCCACCTTGATACTGACGTTTCCCTGAGTCGGTGATGTCTCTGTTTCAGGAAACATAATTTTAGAAATGGCCAGGGCCGCCGGGGCAGACATCACCGATGCGGCAATCAGATGATTGGCCGGAATGCCAAAAGAAATATAGGCGGCCAGCACACCTCCTGCAATCGTCGCAAAGCCGCCCGTCATTACCGCATGAAGTTCAGACATAGTCATCGTAGAGACATAGGGCTTAATCAATAGCGGCGCTTCCGTTTGCCCAACAAAAATATTGCCCGCTGCCGATAGGGTTTCTGAGCCCGAAGTTTTCATCGTGCGCATCATCCCCCAAGCGATCGCTTTGACGACGAGCTGCAAAATGCCATAGTGATACAGCACACTGATGAAGGCTGAGAAAAAGATGATCGTAGGCAAAACTTTGAAGGCAAAAAAGAAGTCTTGAAAATTTTCACCAAAAACGAAGGAAGCGCCTGCATCTGAATAGTCAAGGAAGCCGCTCACAACATCGCCCAACCATTGAAATATAGTCAGACCTATCGCCGTGCGGAGAATAAAAACCGCTAAAACAAACTGCAGGGCAAGGCCCCAAAGAACAGGCTGCCAGCGGATTTCACGGCGATTGATAGAGATCAAGTAGGCGAATCCAATAAAGACACCTAAGCCCAAAAGTGCAACAAATCGTTCCATGCATTTTGCTCCGTTCGTTGGTTGTATCCACCAGTTTTATCCACCAGTTTTATTTACCAGTTTTATCCACCATACGATGCTGGGTAACCGCAAGGGGGTAAAGCCTGTAACGCCAGAGCGTGACGATCAGACTAATCCAACAAACAGTCCAACAAACTGAGCTGGCCGTTGTCTATTTTAGGGGTATGCACAGTTTTACGCTGTTTGCGATTTTGCTTTTTGGCAAACTGTTGGCGCTGAGAATTTTCTAACCAGCTTCCGTGGGCAACAAACCAAGTGCGCAGTTGCATGGCCTGCTGTTTATCCAAACTATCGAGATCCAACGCAGCAGGAAACAAATCTTGAATAGGCTGTTGTGCCCAGGTGATGTCACTGGGAAAAAGATCCGAGCCAAATGGGGTGACATCATCAGGGAGCCGCGAAATCAGCGGCACAATATTGGGAGCATGAATAATCTCAAAGCGCTGATCGTCTATAAGCGCAGCGCGGCGGGCTCTAGCTACAGGATAGTCCAAAATAGGAGCCGGGTAGCCTTTGACTGCAGGTGGACAACCGAGCTGTTCGGGTTTGAGGTGAGCGAGTTCTGGTACCCAACGATGAACAAATTGCCCCTGCGGATCACAGCGGTCAATGGCTTCTTGTTCGGGGTTGTAAATGCGAATCCAAGCTTTGTTGAGGCAGTGGGTAACGCCTGCTTGCTGAGCCCATTGGTAGTGATCGATAGGGCAGTCACCGTCGATCAAATGGCGCATAAAGTGCAGTGCGCCGTAGCGCCAGTCCATGCCAATCAAGTTAGTGAGAAAACTAGCGTAAATCGCCCGCACCCGAAAGTTCAAAGCCAGCCAGCCCCCGGTTGCCTGTAGACAGCGGGCGGCAGCATCAATGATGGGGAATCCGGTCTGACCGTTTTTCCAGGCTTCGTAATGTTCTAGGTTAAAGTCCCAGCCGTTGTTTTCAAAACTGTTGTTTTCAAAAGGAGTATAGAGCGATCGCACCTCTAGCTGGGGGCAGATAGCGAAACCGTTGGGTAAACCCACTGCCCCACCGCAGTCGAGACATCAACTGATGGCTGCTACGCTGCACCCGTTTGTCGTCACACCAGCGCGGATCATCCTGTCGTTGCCAAATCGTTTGCGCGCATTCACGTATAGAAATAGCGCCATACTTGATGTAAGGACTCAGACCGGTGGTCACTTGGGTACCCGGATAGGAAAGCTGCCAATAGTAGCGGTCGGCTTTGCGTTGGTCAAAAAATGCGTTGAGGCGTCTGCGAGCTTCGGCGGTGCCTCCTTGGGGAATGAACTTTTCGTCGGCGGTGTGGCCCAGATGCGCGATGTCGGGCAAGGGATCTGAAGCAATATCTGGCGGGACATTCACCTGCTGTGGCGGGGGAAATAACGGTGCGTGCATGTCCTCATGCCACCGCTGCCGGTATTGCGGATAAGCCATCAAATCGCCGGTACTCGCTGGCGGCTCAAACCAGCGAATTTTGAGATTTTCCTTTGCTAAGGCCCGGTTTAACCTCGCATCACGAACTCGACCGTAGATGCGTTCGTAGTCAATGTAGCTGTAAATGCCATCGGCTTGGGTTGATTTGATGAGCGCTGGCAGCACTTTGACAGGGTCGCCCGCGCGAAGAATCAGTTTGCCGCCGCGCAACTGCAAATCTTGGTCTAACGCTGCCAAACAATCCAGCATAAAGCGCACTCGCCCTGCGCCCGTCTCTGGATGTAGCAACAAGGCTCGGTCAAACACAAAGATAGGAATCACTGCGCCACGCCGTGCGGCGCGATACAGGGGCTCGTGATCATAAATACGAAGGTCGCGGCGGAACCAAACTAGGGTGCGATTCATCAAGTCGTTGGGGCAAGAGAAGCGGATAATACGATTTATTCTGCAGGGTGTTTATTTTGCAGGGTGTTTATTTTGCGGTTGCAAGTTTCACTGCAAATATTTTGGCACAGCAGATATTGGCTCGCATGTTGTAACCTAATAGCCAGCGTGAGGCCAGCGTGAGGCCAGCGTGGAAGGAATTGGTTGCATTCGTACTGGGTTGCATTCGTGCACTGTGCTACATATGCCAAGCTATATGCGCCAAACTACATGCGCTAGGCTATATGCGCACATGGCTTGACGTAGAGTGAGTGGAGGGCTGCTTCTTTTTATTTACTGTTATTT
>JAAUPS010000069.1 GCA_012033015.1 Phormidesmis sp. RL_2_1 | reverse complement strand
CGCCGTCTTTAATGGTTTCTTCGACCATAGTTCAATCCATTCGACCCATACGTAGCCCTACAGATAACCTAACCCTACAGATAACCTAACCCTACAGATAACCTAACCCTACAGATAACCTAACCCTACAGATAACCTAGCCCTATAGATAACCTAGCCCTACAGATAGAATCATATTGCGTTGCGGAACGTAGCCTCAATCATTCCACCCACCCTGCAATCAGCCCAATCTAAAAATCAAGCCAATCTACAAAGTCAAGCCAATCTCAAATCAGCCCCATCAAAATATCGAAAGACATTGAATCTTGAGAGCAAACGTACGACAATAAGAGCCGTAGAGGAACCCTCAAAAGGAAGCCGACGAAAACAATGGCCACGCTGCAAACCAAAACCGAACCCATGGTCATCAACATGGGCCCTCACCATCCGTCCATGCACGGCGTACTCCGACTCATCGTCACCTTAGACGGAGAAGACGTCATTGACTGCGAGCCGGTGATTGGCTACCTGCATCGCGGCATGGAAAAAATTGCCGAAAGCCGCACCAATGTGATGTTTGTGCCCTATGTCAGCCGCTGGGACTACGCCGCAGGCATGTTTAACGAAGCCATCACCGTCAACGCCCCTGAACAGCTCGCTGATATTCCAGTGCCCAAGCGGGCAAGCTACATCCGCATGATCATGCTGGAGCTTAACCGCATTGCCAACCATCTTCTTTGGCTTGGCCCCTTCATGGCCGATTGTGGTGCCACCACCCCCTTCTTTTACATCTTCCGTGAGCGCGAACTCATCTACGACCTCTGGGAAGCTGCTTCCGGCGCTCGCCTAATCAACAACAACTACTTCCGCATTGGTGGCGTCGCCGCCGACTTGCCCTACGGCTGGATCGACAAATGCGAAGATTTTTGCGACTACTTTATGCCCAAAGTCGATGAGTACGAAAAACTCATTACCGACAACCCCATTTTCCGTCGCCGTGTCGAAGGTGTGGGCACCATGTCCCGCGAAGATGCAATTAACTGGGGCTGCTCCGGCCCAATGCTGCGCGCTTCCGGCGTAAAGTGGGATCTACGCAAGGTAGACCATTACGAGTGCTACGACGAACTCGATTGGGATGTGCAGTGGGCCACCGAAGGCGATTGCTTTGCCCGCTACATAGTACGAATCAATGAAATGCGCGAGTCGGTCAAAATTATCCGTCAGGCCATGCAGCAGCTCCCTGGCGGCCCCTTCGAAAACCTAGAAGCCAAACGGATGATGGAAGGGCCAAAATCAGAATGGAATGGCTTTGACTATCAGTTTGCCGGTAAAAAAATCGCACCGACATTCAAAATTCCGGCAGGTGAGCACTATGTGCGCGTCGAAACCGGCAAAGGTGAAGTCGGCGTTTACATCATTGGTGAAGACAGTGTTTTCCCTTGGCGCTGGAAAATTCGCGCCGCCGACTTTAACAATCTGCAAATCTTGCCAAACTTGCTCAAAGGCGTGAAGCTTGCCGACATCATGCCTATTTTGGGCAGTGTAGACATCATCATGGGCTCTGTAGATAGATAGCTTGAGAGAGATAGCTTGAGATAGATAGCTTCAGAGAGCCATAGAAATAGAAAGCAACATAAATAGAGAGCAATAGAAGCAACAAAAGCAATAAAAGCAATCAAACATAGAGATAGCGGTGCCCGGATGCATAACGCCGACGGCGAGGCTACGCCAACGGGTACCGCGACTAACTTGGCCTGTTGTTCTGTAAAGGTTTCACCGAAATATCTGTAGTCTAGCCCAGTGAAAAACGCTACAGTTCTGTATAGATATAGTTCTGTATAAAGTAAGGTTGCCTTTGGCCCAAAGGCTTGCGCTAGCTAAATTTAAGAAAATCCAAAACCCAACCGCTCTTCAGTAGCCTATCTGGCGACCCCATCTTGCCAGTCGTCCTACTCAACCTCAGCCAAATCCGCTAATACGCTCTCAAAAAATTTTTTTAGTGATTTTATGAGTGATTTTATGAGTGCATTTGATTAGCCATTTTTTTAGCTAGCTTCTGAATACAGACAAATTCTTAGCCCAGACCCAGCATTCACCAGTCCTATGAGCCAATCCATCGCCCCCAATCCCCCCAATCTCCCCAATCCCCCACACTCCCCACCCCCGGCCCTGCCGAATTCATCCAAGAAACCACCGCCCTCACCCGCCGCCTTTTCATTCAGCTCCAGCGCCGCCCTACGACCCTTGTTGCAGGCGTGATTCAGCCTTTGATGTGGCTCATCCTCTTTGGCGCACTCTTCCAAAACGTGCCCCAGGGCCTTTTCGGCGAAAGCCAAAACTATGGCCAGTTTCTCGGCGCGGGCATCATTGTCTTCACGGCTTTTGCCGGAGCCCTCAACGCTGGTTTGCCTGTGATGTTCGACCGCGAGTTTGGCTTTCTCAATCGCCTATTAGTCGCGCCCTTGGCCTCTCGCTTCTCGATTGTCATTGCCTCAGCGCTATTTATCGGCACCATGAGCTTGATTCAAACCACCGCGATTGTGGTGCTGAGTGCGGTGCTAGGGGCAGGGCTGCCTGGGCTTGGCGGGTTGCTGCTAGTGACTTTAATTGTCCTGACGTTAGTGTTTGGAGTCACGGCGCTGAGTTTGGGCCTCGCGTTTGCACTACCCGGACACATCGAGCTACTGGCCGTCATTTTTATCACCAATTTGCCGCTGCTATTTGCCAGCACAGCGCTCGTGCCACTGTCTTTTATGCCGCCGTGGCTGCAGGTTATTGCGAGTCTAAATCCGTTAAGCTATGCCATTGAGCCTATCCGCTATCTCTATTTGCATCCCGACTGGCACTTTGGCAGCATTGTCATGCAAGCTCCTTTTGCCGATATTAGCTTGGGTTTAGCCCTGGGCATTTTAGTGACCTTTAGCGGCTTAGCCTTGGTTGCCATTCGCCCGTTAATTAGCCGCCGAATTGCTTAAAGCTCGGGTATAGCCCAAGGCGGATTACGGTAAGAGCAGGGCTGTTACCGAGTCGTTGCAACAGCCGCCTGAAAGATCGGCATAGATGCCTCAATGGATGGGTGGGCGGTTGTTAGACTTACTCGAGACCTGCGCAATCCCTGTGCGATCGCGCGCAATCTCCGGTTAGCAGGGTTAGCAGGTGTAGACTGAATTTAGCGCGATAGACTGTAGATGTGAGTTTTCAAGATTTTTTTGGGAGGAGTAAGCAGATGAGTCAGTTATCAATGAAATGGGCAATTCGATTAATGGGTGCTGGCTTTGTATTAAGCATCGCTGCAACGCCATCGTTAGCGCAGGATTCTGGTCGCGCTAATACCGCTGAGGACTTCAAATCAGCCGAGAGTTCTGATGGCATTTTCGGCAGTGAT
Organism: Phormidesmis sp. RL_2_1; assembly: GCA_012033015.1. Classification (GTDB taxonomy): domain Bacteria; phylum Cyanobacteriota; class Cyanobacteriia; order Phormidesmidales; family Phormidesmidaceae; genus Phormidesmis. Next base: position 17,980 of record JAAUPS010000069.1, on the reverse strand, counting down.
CGAAGCATTTTCGATCTCTTTCATCAGTCGGGTGCGCTGAGTGGCGCAGGTGTTATCGATGATGGATTTTTCCGTGGCCAAAGTCGCCAAATCAGTCGTGAGGCTGAGTCTTTGCGTGAACGGCAGCGAGCTATTTTGGAAGCGCAGTCTTTAGAAGCAGCTCCAACAACTGATGCTGAAACGGCTGAGTAAGCCGTTAAGCAATCAATACTTGCTGACTCAGCTTGTACTACAGGCATCACTACAGGTACCTCTACAGGCACCACTACAGGCACCTAATGGTTATCCGTTGGGTGCCTGTAGTGCATTCTGCAGGCGGAGAATGTTCTGCGATACTGTAATGTTCTGCAATACCGTGTGAAGACTCAAATCACTGCTACCATTTAACCTGATTAGAGCTGACCTTTGTATCCGAAACACGAAACACACCTCCAATGACAGCAACGACGCCTACGCTCGCGAGCCAGTACGACCCGACCATGACCGAAAGCAAGTGGCAGGAATACTGGGAGCGCAATGAAGTCTTTAAGGCTGACCCAAGTCAGGGGGGGGAGCCTTTTTGTGTGATGATTCCGCCACCCAATGTCACTGGCAGCCTACATATGGGCCACGCCTTTGAAGAGACTTTAATCGATACGGTGGTGCGCTATCAGCGGATGAAGGGGCGCAATACGCTGTGGTTGCCGGGGACTGACCATGCCAGTATTGCGGTCAGTGCGATTATTGATAATGAGCTGCGATCGCAAAACAAAACCCGCAGTGATATTGGCCGCCAGCAATACTTAGCGCGCGCCTGGGAATGGAAAACCGAGTCCGGCGGCACTATTGTCAACCAGTTGCGTAAGCTAGGCGTCTCGGTAGACTGGAGCCGTGAGCGCTTTACTATGGATGACGGCCTCTCAACAGCGGTGCTGACGGCCTTCAATCAGCTCTATGAAGAAGGGCTGATTTACCGGGGTAGCTACATGGTGAACTGGTGTCCGGCCAGTCAGTCAGCGGTATCTGATTTAGAAGTCGAAAATATAGAAGTAGACGGCCACCTGTGGCACTTTCGCTATCCGCTGACCCATGGCGAAGGGGAGCTAGAAGTTGCCACCACTCGCCCTGAAACGATGCTGGGCGATACGGCCGTTGCGGTCAATCCCCATGACGATCGCTACCGGCATTTGATTGGCCAAACGCTGACCTTGCCTTTGGTGGGCCGAGAAATTCCGATCATCGGTGATGAATTTGTCGATATGGAATTGGCACCGGCTGCGTGAAGGTGACCCCTGCCCATGATCCAAACGATTTTGAAATGGGTAAGCGCCACAATTTGCCGGTGATTAATATCCTCAATAAGGACGGCACCCTAAATGAAAATGCAGGCGCAGAATTCAATGGCATTGATCGTTTTGAAGCGCGTGAGCGGGTAATCGAAAAGCTTCGCTCCGAAGGGCGATTGGGTGAAATTGAAGACTACCGGCATTCGGTGCCCTATAGCGATCGCGGCAAAGTCCCAGTAGAGCCGCTGATCTCCACCCAGTGGTTTGTCAAAATCCGGCCCATGGCCAACAAAGCCCTGAGCGCGCTAGATGCCCAGCAAGATCCTCAATTTGTCCCCGAGCGCTGGACAAAGGTATACCGCGACTGGCTCGTCAACCTCAAAGACTGGTGCATTTCCCGTCAGCTTTGGTGGGGCCACCAAATTCCCGCCTGGTACATTGTCAGCGAAACCGACGGTGAAATTCGTGACAATACGCCCTTTGTCGTCGCCATGAGCGAAACCGAAGCGCTGAACAAAGCCGCCACCGAAATGGGCCGTGAAGTGGAGCTTCGTCAAGATCCTGACGTTCTCGATACCTGGTTTTCTTCCGGACTATGGCCGATGTCCACCCTGGGCTGGCCCAATACCGCAGCACCCGACTATCAGTTTTACTACCCCACCCAAACCCTCGTTACCGGCTTCGACATTATCTTTTTCTGGGTGGCCCGCATGACCCTGATGGCCGGTCACTTTACCGGCAAAATGCCCTTCGACACCGTGTACATTCACGGCCTAGTGCGGGATGAAAACAACCAGAAAATGTCCAAATCCAAAAACAACGGTATCGATCCGCTGATTTTGATTGATAAGTACGGTACCGATGCCCTGCGCTATACCTTAGTGCGTGAAGTCGCAGGTGCAGGCCAAGATATCCGCCTCGACTACGACCGCAATAGCGATGAATCTTCAGCCGTAGAAGCCTCGCGCAACTTCACCAACAAGCTGTGGAATGCCTCGCGCTTCGTGATGATGAACCTAGACGGGCTCACCCCCGCCGACCTAGGTCGCCCTGGCGGCGCAGATGAAACCCTAGAACTCGCCGATCAGTGGATTCTTTCTCGCTATCATCAAACGATAGAACAGGTGCGATCGCAGCTTGATAGCTATGGCATGGGTGAAGCCGCCAAAGCGCTGTATGAATTTACCCGTGGCGACTTTTGCGACTGGTACATTGAGCTTGTCAAGCCACGGCTATATGGCGACGACAATACCAAACGCACCGCCCAGCAAACCCTAGCCCATGTGCTAGAAGGCATCCTCAAGCTGCTGCATCCTTTCATGCCTCACATTACAGAAGAGCTATGGCACACGCTCACCGGTGTTGGCGATGACGACTGCCTAGCCTTGCAGCGTTACCCCAAAGCAAATTCCCAGCGCATTAATACCGATTTAGAACAGCAGTTTGAGCTGTTGTTTGACACCATTCGCACCGTTCGTAATCTGCGGGCCGAAGCAGGCATTAAGCCCTCCGCCAAAATTGAGACCCTGCTCAAAACAGACAGCGCCAGTGAACGAGAAACCCTCAACAGTACCAAACCCTACATTCAACAGTTGGCTCGGATAGAGACACTCACCATCACCCACACAGACATCGCTCCGCCAGCTACCGCCCAATCGCCTCGGGCCGCGACTGCAGCAGCTACCGCAGCAGCTACCGTCCAAACCGTCCAAACCGTCCAAACCGTCCAAACCGTCCAAACATCTGAGCGCCAGCAGCCTCCCTCCAGCCCACCGATCTCTTTGCAAAACACAGCACAAGAAACGATTTGGCAGCAAGTCTCCACAGCTATTTTGCAGTTTTTAGATCAACCCGCCCGCTACTTCGACAACTTTTTTGCCGACTACAAAAAGCCTGCCCTCTCACTGTCTGTACTGTTAGGCATCGGCGTCACCTACAAAGTTTTAGATTCGATGCTCGATGCCATCGACGAAGTGCCAGGGCTCAGAGGACTGTTTCAACTCATCGGGCTCATTTACACCGTTCGCTTTGGCCTCAATAAAGTGTACACGGCTGAAAAGCGCGCCCATGTTGTCACCGAAATGCAGCAGCTTTGGGCAGAAATTGCTGGCCCATCACACAGCCCATCACACAGCCCAGAATCTGCCAACCAAGCTCAGCCAGCCGCTGCAATGCCTGATATCAGCGCTGCGCCCACCAGCATCGCCCCAACTGCCTTTAAGCCTGACGCTGCTGATCAACCGGCCTATCCGCTCACGGCTGATCAGCGCAAAATGTTTGCAGGCGTCACTGGCACTGTGCAGGTGCTGATTCCGTTGACAGGGGTGGTAGATGTAGAGGCCCTGCAAGCCAAGCTCGAAAAAGATCTCAGTAAAGCCGAAGGAGAAATCAAATCCCTCAGCGGTCGCTTAAGCAATCAAGGTTTTGTCGCTCAGGCCCCGGCTGATGTGGTGCAAGGCGCTAAAGATGCCTTAGCAGAAGCTGAAAAGCAGGCAGAACTGATTCGTCAGCGGCTAGCGATGCTATAGCCGATAGCCATCGGGCAGGTTTAACGATTGAACCGGTGTAATATTTTAACGGGGATCACCCAAACGATGCCTCGTTACTAACGATGCTTTGTTCTTATTCAGGCAGGAGATGGCACATACACCATGGCACAGATTCAGCAGCTCATAAGACAACAGCTCATAAAACAGTCAATAGGGCAATGGCGGCGGCTCAGCAGATGGCTCAAAGGGCGCGATCGCAGGGCTGCGATCGCCACATTAGCCCTATGGTTGGGGCTTACGTTCAGTCTGTCCATAGGCTGGGCTTCCCCCGCCTATGCAACCAACTTTGACCGTAAAAATTTACGCCAGCAAAACTTTTCCGGGCAAGATCTAACCGATAACGACTACACCCGCGCCGATCTTACAGAAGCCGACTTGAGCCATACCAACCTAATGGGCGTACGTTTATTTACGACCCACTTAGATAAAGCCAATTTAGAAGGTGCTAACCTAACCGGTGCCACCTTAGATGGTGCGACCCTGATTCGAGCAAACCTAAAAGATGCCGTCTTAGAAGGGGCCTATGTCATCAGCGCCGATTTTCGAGGTGCCAATATAGAAGGCGCTGATTTCACCGATGTTCTCTTTGACCCTCGCGTGAACAAACTCCTGTGCGAAACTGCAAGCGGCACCAATCCGGTGACAGGGCGAGAAACAAGAGAAACGCTTTTTTGCGATTAATTCCAGTGTGATTCATTCCAGGCCAAATACTGGGCCAAATACCATCACTGACGCAGCTCGCGCGACTCACGCAGGTCAACTCACGCGATCCAACCCATGCAATTCAAAGGTATCCATGCTCAGTCAAAAACGCCATCGATAAGTCAGTATGGTCTCCTTCACCACGTCGCGTAAATTTCTCTACAGCAAATTTCTCTACATATTTGCCCAGCACATCCCCTTCCAAATTCACCCAATCCCCTGGGCGCAAGTATTGCAAATTCGTATCGGCGTAGGTTACCGGAATCACAGCCGTCGAAAACCAGTCGCCAGATAGGCTGCAATCGGCAATCGTGAGGCTAATACCATTAACAGCAATACTGCCTTTATTAACAATATATCGAGCAACTTTAGGACTAACCGCCTTAAAGCTAATTTCCCAGGCGTTGGCGCTCCGTTCCGAACGCTCTAGCTGACCGATACCATCCACATGTCCGGTCACAAAATGGCCACCAATCTTACTGCCAACTCGAAGCGAAGGCTCCAGATTAACCCGACCATTATCAACCACTTTACCCAAGGTAGATTTACTCAAAGTTTCAGGAGAAGCAGAAACAATAAAGCCTTGGGAAAGAATGCTTTCAACGGTGAGGCACACGCCATCAACCGCAATGCTATCACCCAGTTCTATGCCCTTAAGAATCGGATCACTAGGGGTAGCACAGATAATTTTGAGCTGGTATTGACCTAGGTGTTGGAGCTGGCCAACACTTTGAATTAATCCTGTAAACACGGGTTTATCTGCCTGAGAATGCCTCTAAAAGAGAAATGTCTCTATGAGAATGTCTCTAAAAAAGACTAAAGACCAATCAAGCCTAACTGATGTATAAGCCAGCTAAATGTATAAGCTGTATGAGCTAGGCCGTATTTTGGAGCAAGATTTTCGATAAAGATTTTTGATCTTACCCTGAGTTTCGGCAAAAAGAGCTTTAGCCTAGTCTATATACAAAATTGGCTTTACCGGCCACAGCTTTACCGGCCACAAATACACAGCGCTAATGTACGGCGCTAATGTACGGCGCTAATGTACGGCGCTAAGGGGCCAAAGTAATAGCTTAAGAAAGTGACTCAACAACCATCAGTTATTAAAAACTAATAGTAGGATGATTGAAAGAATCAGCAAAACTGGCCTGCTAAGGCTTTTCTCTAACGTGCATGTTGAGTGACGTTTTACTTTGGCGAGGGGTTAAAAGGTTAAGCGATGATTGAAATGAGCGTTGCAGGGATTGCAGTTGATGCGGCACCCGAAACCCCATCGTTTTGCTGCGCGATAGTTCGCAACGGCGGCAGCTACCGATATTTATTTCGCCAGAACAAGCACGTGCCATTCAGTCCGCATTGGAAGGAGAACGCTCTTCACGGCCAATGACCCACGATTTGATCGTCAACTTTTTGACCGCCTGGGATATGACGTTGCAGCGGGTAGTCATTCAGGCACTACGCGACAATACGTTTTATGCGGTCATGACGGTGGGCAAGGGCACTAAAAAAAAGGAGCTGGATGCTCGCCCTAGTGATGCCATTTCTGTTGCACTGAGAATGAATGCACCGATTTGGGTGCTAGAAGAAGTCGTGCTAGATGCGGCCATGCCGGTCGATAAAGAAGCCGACGCCGCTGAAAAAGAAGCTTTTCACGATTTTCTCTCAGATATTAGTCCTGCTGATTTTGCTGAGCGGGGCCGTTCCATATAGGTGCGCTACCGACGGTTTGGTCAGACCAATCTACAAATGTCTGTATTTTCGCTGGGCACGATGCGCTTTGCTTCAGCATCAGATGCTGATGAAACGATTGCAGCCGCCATTGCTCGCGGCATTAACCATATTGAAACTGCCCCTGCCTATGGCCCTAGCGAACAGTACATTGGTCAATCACTCCAGCGGTTAGGGCTCAACCAAGGAACGGCAAGAGCCGATCTGATTTTGACCAGTAAGCTCACGCCGACGCTCACTGCCGAGCAGGTCAATCAGGCCATAGCGGTATCTTTAAAGCGCTTAGGCGTTAGCTATCTAGATTGCCTAGCACTCCATGGCATCAATACGCCAGCGCATTTGAACTGGGTAAAGTCACAGATGCTGGGCGTGCTGGCACAGGCCCAAGCAGATGGCCGTATTCGCCATGTGGGCTTTTCGACCCATGGCTCATTAGCCTTGATTTTGAGTGCGATCGCCACCCAAGCTTTCGCGTTTATTAATCTGCACTACAACTACTTTTTCCAGCGCCATGCGCCAGCTATTGCCCAAGCCCACCAGCAAGACATGGGCATTTTTATTATTTCTCCTGCTGACAAAGCTGGGATGCTCTACACCCCGCCCGCCCGCCTCAAAGATCTCTGTGCGCCCTACGAACCGCTCTTGCTCAATTATCGTTGGCTGCTGAGCGATTCGCGGATTACTACCCTCAGCCTAGGGCCAGCGATCCCAGCAGAATTGAATTGGCCTTTGCAACTGATGGATAGTAAGGCTGAGCATGATCCCATAATGCCATCACCCATAATGCCATCACCCATAACGCCATCACCCATAACGCCATCAAATATAGAGCCCTTAAATCCGCATGAACAGGCCGCGATCGCCCGATTAGATCGCGCCCAACAAACCGCCTTAGGACGGGATCGCTGCGCCCAGTGCTACGCCTGCCTACCTTGCCCGGAAGCCATTAATATCCCAGAAGTATTGCGACTGCGTAACCTTTCTATTGCTTACGACATGAAAGCGTTTGGGCAATACCGCTACGGCATGTTTGAAAATGCCGGACACTGGTTCCCAGGGCAAAAGGGTAACCGCTGCACCGACTGCGGTGATTGTCTGCCCCGCTGCCCCGAAAAGTTAGATATTCCATCCCTCTTGCGAGATACGCACCAACGGCTCAACGGCAAAAAACGAAAACGACTTTGGGAAGAGTCTTAAGAGGGATATCGCAGATACCTAATACGTATCTTTAAAACGCTACAGATGGATTTTCTTTTCTGGATGAAAAGTATCGTTAACCTTTACTGATGGCACTGTTCCTTTTCATTTATCGGTGCTAGCTTAAATCCTGTGGTTAGCGAAAATTAAGCTCAACCCATTCAAAACCCATTCAAAACCCATTCAAAACCCATTCCAAAAGTGTCTCAAACCTTTCTGCTGACTTTCTTATGACAACTTTTGAAGTATTGCTTCCAATCGATTTCAATGACTAGCTCAAAAAACATTAGCTCAAAAAACTAATCATCCGCCTTTCAAAGCTGTCAGCCTTCGACTCATCGGTCAGACGGTTATTTATCTAAACCTGCTATTTGCCTAAATACTTGCCTAGCCTAAATACTTGCCTCAATGAGGCCGTGCTAGATGAGGCCGTGCTAGATGAGGCCGTGCTAGATGAGGCCGTGCTAGTCAGTGCAAATAGTTGGTGAGTCGTATAACGTTCGAGCCAAGTTAAAACACATTAAACACAAATCACAAAAACAAATCGCAAAAACAAATCACAAAATGTATAGGCTAGGCCTTCCCAATTAGCTACATCCAAGGATTGAGACAACTGTATGACCGCTATTCAATTACAGCCTTCGACTGATTCCATTGCTGCTGATGACCGCGTTGCTGTCCTACTCATGGGCTACGGCGAAGTTGAAAGCTACGAAGATTTTGCCAACTATAACGAGCAAGCACTCAACCTCCTCACTGCCAAATTTGCGCCCGTTCCCACTTGGGTATATCCCCCATTAGCCAAACTGCTAGCTATATTTGATCTCCATGAGTGGAGCCACCAGCATGATCAGTTTGTATCACCTCACAATGCCATTTTTGAAGATCAGCGCAGCGGCATCGAAACTTGTTTGCAGCAGCGCTGGGGCGATCGGGTCAAAGTATTCAAAGCGTTCAACTTCTGTGCGCCGCATCTACCCGAGCAGGTGCTAGCGACCATCAAAGCAGAAGGTTTTAGCAAGCTGTTGATCTACCCATTATTGGTGGTCGATTCTATCTTTACCAGCGGAATTGCAGTTGAGCAGGTCAACGATGCGCTGACAAAGCTAGCCGGTAGTGGGGAGCATTGGCTAAAAGGAACGCGCTATATTCCTTCTTTTTACAATCGCGATCGCTACATTACCCTGCTAGCCAACCTGGTTGAAGAAAAAATTGAAAAACAGCTTGCCGTAGCCCACCTCCCTTCTCAAACCGGGATCATTTTGTTGAACCACGGCTGCCCGCATAAAGCCAAAGGATTTACCTCCGGCATTGACGAAAGTCAAAAGCTCTACGAAGCCGTACGCGAAAAGCTGATCTACAAGTATCCGCTGATCTCCATCGGCTGGATGAACCACGACACTCCTTTGATTGACTGGACACAGCCCAACATGGCCCTCGCTGGTCAAAACATTATTGACCTTGGGGCAACTGCTTTGGTGATGATGCCTATCGGTTTTGCCACTGAAAATCACGAGACGCTGTTAGATGTCGATCACATCATTCATCAACTGCGTCGGAAAAATCCTCAGGTTACTTACGTACAAATGGACTGCGTAAACGACCATCCTGAATTTATGCAAATGGCTGCTGACTGGGCCGATGTACATATCCAGGCGTTGTTAGAAGCAGAACCAATTACGGTTAATCCCGAGCTGAGAGTGCTAGAAGATCATGGCCACAGTCACGCTCACGGCCATGATCACGCTCACGGCCATCATAGCCATCACAACCCTAGCCATCACAATCATGATCACCATGAACATCACGGCGATCATGCTCCCATCAATCATTCGCACAGCGGGCATAGCGAGCACAACCACGATCATAAGGAAAATGAGCACCATGCAGCCGAGGCCCATACCCCTGTGGAGCATCATCATCACTAGGGTGTTTTGAGCCCAGATTGTTTTGGGTTAGGGCCATGCGTTACAGCAGGCCTCTAGCAAAATGGCCCCTAAGCGGTGTATGGCTTAGGGGCCATTTTGCCTAACGTGGAATGGGCGCTGTCCTGTCAGCTTGTTGAGGACATATCCCTATCAAAAACATATCGCTGTCAAAAATCACTATTCTAGGAATAGATCTTTCCACGTCTGCCTTCATGCATTTGCCCCTTTTCGGTCGGATCAAACGTCCTTGGTTGTGGATAACTGCCCTTGGACTCGCTGGCCTACTGGCCTCAGGTGCGATCGCCTTTGCCCTTTCTCGTCGCAGTGCCAACTACGACCTAGATGAACTCACCGTTCCCGTAGAACTCACCCAACTCACCGTGCGTATTCCCGTCAGCGGCACGGTAGAACCCATTCGTACGGTCAATCTCAGCCCCAAGTCAGCCGGAACGGTAAAAACCCTGTACGTGGAACAAGGCGATCGCGTCACCCAAGGCCAACTGATTGCCCTCATGGACAGTGAGCAGCTCGACGCCCAAATCATTCAAAATCAAGCCAGCGTTGCCGAAGCTGTCGCCCAGCTAGACGATGCTCGCAACGGGGCCTCCGATACCGACATTGGCCAAGCCGAAGCTGCCGTAGAAGCTGCCCGCGCCCAGCTTACCGACGCCCGCGCTCGGCTCACCCTCACCGCAGACGAACTCAGCCGTAACCAAAGCCTTTACGATCAAGGGGCCATTTCTCGTCGCGATCTAGACCGTGCCCTGAACGATAGCCGCAGCGCTCAAGCTGGCGTCACCCAAGCCCTCGCCCGTTTAGATGAAGCCAACCAGCGTTTGCTCGATCAGCAAGATGGCAACGATGCCGAAACGATTGCCCAGGCCCAAGCCCGCCTGATCCGCGCCCAGGGCCAGCTTCAGGCCGTACAAGCTCAGCTCAATGACACCCAAATACGGGCCCCTTTCGATGGCATTGTTACCCAGCGCTTTGCCGATGAAGGAGCCTTTGTCACACCCACCGCAACAGCCTCTGATGTCACTTCTGCAACCTCGACTGCGATTGTGGCGATCGCCAGCGGCCTAGAAGTCGTTGCCGAAGTGACCGAAGCTGACATTAGCCGCATCGCAGTAGGTCAATCGGTGGAAATTCAAGCCGATGCCTTCCCTGAGCAAACCTTTAAAGGACGCGTCAGACTAGTTGCCCCCGAAGCAATTGAACAGGCTAATGTCACCGTCTTTCAGGTACGCATTCAGCTCCTGACCGGCCTCGATCAGCTACGCTCTAATATGAATACCAACGTAGTTTTTGTCGGCGAGCAGCTCAATGAGGCCCTCGTCATTCCGGCTGTTTCAATCATTACTCAAAGCGGCGAAACAGGTGTGCTGGTGCCGACAGAATCAGGACAACCAGAGTTTAAACCAGTGACGTTAGGCTCTCCAGACGGCGATCACATTCAGGTACTCGATGGTTTACAAGCAGGCGAGCGGATATTTATTGACCTCCCCCCCGGCCAAAGTTTAGATAACCTCACCTTCGGCAGAAATCGCCAGTAAGCTGCCTACTCCCTATGAGTATCAAGCTTCATTGAAATCCTCTCTTCATTGAAATCCTCTAAGTGCGCCTGCGTAGTTTACATAAACGGCTTAAAAACAATACGCAGACTTGACCCAAGATTTAAGTATTCTCACGCATTCCTTACATATTTGCGGAGATCAACCAGTCATAATTTTGGTATTAGTCGTCACATTTTAAGACTTTTTGATATGCTCACTAAAACCAGCCTTGCACTCACCGCAATATCTGTTATTGCTATCAGTGCGCCTGCCTCAGCCGCTACATTCGGCTACACCAACACTGACTTTTCGACTAACGCCTCCCAAGCGGCAGGCATACACAAATCGATTACAACCACTTTTAACGACATCACCGATGAATTCACTTGGTCTTCTACAATTAGCCGTAACACCAGAAACGGCCATCTAGCTGATGGTGCTTGGCTAGTAGTTAGCGACGGGCCTAACCCCAAAGGTATTGATAACGAACTGGCCATTTTTTACTTAGATGGCATCAACAACAAAGTTTCCATTTATAACTACAACGGTGTCAACGGCAACAATAGCTGGAAAAGAACCAATCCCCAACTACTAGGCTCTATTGCGCTGAACGTAAATAACTCCGTTGCTGATGAACGGACGTTCTCCTTCAACGTTGACATGACCGATATCAACAATTTGGGACTTAGCGCTGATTGGAAAGGCACCTCCTTCAGTGAAAAAATTGGTATTTGGTTTCACGCCACCAGTTATTCTGACATGACCTACCACAACTCAAGCGGTAGGCTCAAGGGCTATAGCTTTGCTAAGCAGAGCTACTACGACACCGCCTTTCAGACCACCACAGACATTCCGGAGCCCAGTTCTCTTGCCGCCCTCGGTCTGTTTGCCGCTGCTGCCGCTGCCAGTAAATTAAGTAAACGCATTGCCTAAACAGGCATTCTTCATATATGGCAAAGTAAGGATGCATTCTGACTTTGTCTTGGTGAGCATTCCTTCATCTTGGTGAGCATTCCTTAGCGCCGCCAAGCGACCAACGCTATCAGGCTTGAATCGATTGAAGTTGCAGGGTTAGCGCTCCTGCAAGCTGCGAGGATCTAAAGCATCACGCAGGCCATCACCGAGCAAATTAAAAGAAAGTACAGTGATGACAATCAGCGCAGCAGGCGGCCATACCAGCCAAGGGTGAAGGATCAAAATAGAGGCATTGGTTCCGGCTGATAGCATGTTGCCCCAAGATGGATCAGGCTCTTGAATACCTAAGCCAATCAGGCTAAGAACCGCTTCGGAAACAATGTAGCTAGGGATGGCCAATGTCGCTGAAATAATCACGTAGGTAGCCGTTTGCGGCAGGATATGGCGAGTGATAATGTGCCACGACCCGCCCCCCATAGAGCGAGAAGCTTGTACAAAAGTACGTTCTTTGAGCGAAAGCACTTCGCCCCGAATGACTCTGGCTAGCCCCGCCCAGCCAATAAAAGAAATAATCAAAATAATCAGCAAAAATCGCTCAGCACTCTTGAGTTCGGGGGGCAAAATGACCCCTAATGCCACCAGCAAATAAATCGAGGGAATGGTCATAATCACTTCGACCAGCCGCATCAACACAGAGTCCACCCAGCCGCCGAAGTAGCCAGAAATGCCGCCGACAAGTAGTCCTATCGGGAAGGCGATGGCAATACCGATAAGGCCAATGCTGAGGCTAATGCGGGCCCCATGAACCAGCCGACTAAAGACGTCGCGAGCTGCATTGTCTGTGCCAAAAAGATTGATATAGGGGGAAGCGATCGCAACTGCTTCCGAAATTTCATCCTCAGCCGAGGATGCGATCGCCTCTGGTGCAACCACGCCAAACAAATGAAGATTGCTAGGAATGCCCTGAAAAATTTCGAATTCCTTGAGTGTCATTTCACCATCGAAAGTGAATTGAGTAATCACAGGTAAAGTGAACTCAAACAGGCGATACTCATCTCCCAAGACCCAGAATCGAATCGGGGCTGGCCGACTATAGTCCACCTCTAACGCTTGGCGACCTGTATCCAAATCAATCGGCCCTTGAATCGTGGGATACACATGGGGCCCCAGAAACTGATTCGTTTCTGGGCTGCGAAAATAAATTTGAGTCGGTGGCAACAAAGAGCCACTAGGCTGTTGTGCCAGCGGGTTATAGGGCGCTACAAAATCTGCAAAAATTGCTGCAATGTAGAAGATCAGCAGTACGGTAGCTGCAAATCGGGCCAGAGGATTGCTTTTGAGCTTCTGCCACCAAGACCGAGTTTCCATGAATGCCGCTAAAGAAAAGTTAAACAAGCAAAACGTTCGTAGCGGGCTCAAGCACCCCCCACTCAACAATGCTATTTGGAGTTTAGAGTAGCAGCAATTTAACCGACTGAACGCCCAAAGTGAGTCTAATCAACCAGATTTTTTTGAAACGTTTCATCAGGCTTTTGGGCAAAATTATGACCATGACGTATAGCAGGCCATGACGTATAGCAGGCATCGAACGCATAATGCCTGCAGCAAGGCTTCGTCCTAGCGTTTTGCTACCCCTTTGGCGTTACGTAAGACGGCTAGCCGCTTAGCCCTCAACCTAGCCACTTAACCCTCAACATATAGCGATTTTATCGAGTACTCATGTCGCAAGCTATAGCGGTTTGCGGATGCATACTCTGCGAGCAGGCAGCGCCTACGCATACCGCAAGCCACTTGGCCCGTTGCCCTGTCGGGATTCCGCCAGTCAGCCTGTATTCAAGCCAAGTGACAAACGCTATAAATGGCCAAAGCTTAAATGGCCAAAGCTTAAATGGCTAAAGCTACAGATCAACTGTGGCTGTTTTAAGGGTGGCCAACTCGACTCCACAATCGGCGGTTCATGCGCAATAATAATAAATATTAATTTTTTGTAATTATTTTTTTAATAATTCTTTTGTAATCAATTTGTAAGTAGCCTTTTTAATCCCGCTGTCCGTCCAGCTCACTGACTCAACATAACCTGTGACTTATCAAAGCCTTGAAGATAACGACGAATCGCCGTTGCCATTCAGCGACAATTCCAGCCAGATTTCTAACCCCATCGCTACACCGCTAACGCCAGGACGTAAAAAGCAGTTGAGCTGGCTGAGTGGCCCCAAAGGTTTGTTGATTGGCTTGGGTTTAGGCTTGGGTCTAGCATTTTTAGCTTCACGGGTTATGCCTCAATCTTCTGCGCCAGAAGCCGCTGTCGCGCCAACTGAACAGCTTGCGAGTGCCAGTGTTACGGTCGCGCGATCGCAAACCACCCCCATTCGCCAAACCCTCAGCACCAGTGGCACTGTAGAAGCCTTCGATCTCCTTTCAGTCTCACCTCGGGCCAATGGCCTACAGGTTTTAGCCGTGAACGTGCGCACCGGTGACTATGTCAATGCGGGCGATGTCCTAGCTGTCCTAGATAGCGCTGTGCTACAGGCCCAAGTAGATCAAGCCATGGCCCAGATCAGCGAAGCTCAGGCCCAAGTTGCCCAGACGCAAGCGCAAGCTGCCCAGGCCCAAGCGGCCTTAGCAGAAGCGCAAGACAGCTTTAATCGCTATTCAACCCTATTCAAGCAGGGTGCCATTAGTGAAGAAGCCCTAACCAGCCGCCGCACCCAACTCGTCACCGCAGAGCAGACCGTTGGCGCTGCGGCGGCGGCAGTCGATAGTGCGCAATCGAGTGTCACCCGTCGTCAGGCCGAGGTTGATCGAGCCGTAACGGAGCTGCAACAAACCCAGGTGCTTGCACCAGAAAGTGGCATCATCGCCGAAAAGACAGCCACAGTCGGTTCAGTCGCTTCTGCAGGAACCCCACTCTTTCAAATTATCAGCGGCGAGCAGCTAGAGTTGTCCGTGCAAGTGCCCCAAACCCAACTTGCCCAAGTGAACATCGGCACACCTGTACTCATCACCTCCAGTGCCGATGCCAGCCTTAAGCTTCAAGGCAGCGTCCGCAGCATCGATCCCACCTTAAATGCCACCCGTGAGGCAACTGTAAAAGTCAGCCTGAACAAAGGAGAATCAGGAAGTCGTTTGCGCGCTGGCATGTTCTTAAAAGCCGATATTGTGATCGACTCTCGCCCTGGTGTGGTGCTACCAGCAGAAGCTGTGCAACCTCAGGCTGATGGGCGTTTTTTGGTATATGTTCTCAATGAAAACCAAACTGTAACCGCAAAGCTGGTCACGGTAGGCGATCGCATCGCCGCCAACGGTAGCACCCCCGCCAAACTAGAAATCACCTCAGGTTTAGCAGCCAACGTACCTGTTGTTGTCGAAGGCGCTGCCTACTTACAAGATGGTGACAAAGTAGATGTAGTCAGTGACATGGCCACAGGAGCAGACAGCTAATGTTAAATATCTCCGCATGGTCCATTAAGCGCCCAGTCCCTACGATTGTTCTATTTTTGGTACTAACGGTCACCGGCCTAGTCGCCTTTGGCCAACTCGGTATTGATGCTAACCCCAGTATTGACGTTCCTGCGGTGCTGGTAGAAGTGCGGCAAAGCGGTGCAGGCCCCGAAGAAATGGAAACGCAAATCACCAAAAAGGTGGAAGATGCTGTCGCGGGCCTAGGCAATATCGATCAGCTCGTTTCCACCGTAGAGGACGGTTTCTCGCAAACAGTAATCCAGTTCGAGCTAGGTGTTGAGACAGAAACCGCAACAAACGATGTACGCGATGCTGTTACCCGCATTCGTCAAGACCTGCCCCAAGACGCCCAAGACCCCACCGTCCAGCGCTTAGAATTTGCCGGTGGGCCGGTTGTGACGTACACCGTAGGCTCACAGCAGCGTTCAGTCGAAGAACTCAGTGATCTGGTAGATCGCACCATTAGTCGCAAACTGCTTACAGTCAGCGGCGTTGCCCGCGTCGATCGCGTAGGCGGTGTCGATCGAGAAATTCGCGTCGATCTCGATCCGCAACAGCTCAACGCCCTAGGCATAACAGCCACCCAAGTCAATGAGCAAATTCGCCAGTTCAACGTCAACTTACCCGGTGGTCGCAGCGATATTTCAGGCGTAGAACAAGGCATTCGCACCCTCGGTAGTGCTGAATCACTAGCCGCACTACAAAACTTTAATGTGGTGCTGCCTAACGGCAATACGGTGCCATTGACAAGTCTCGGCAGCGTAAAAGATGATTTGCTGAAATTCGATCTTCCGCTTATACCAACCAAGTCCCTGTCGTCGGATTTCAGATATATCGCAGTAAAGGTGCTGTAGTCGTCAGCGTAGAAGATGGCATCAAAAATGCGATCGCCGATCTAAAAGAAACCCTGCCTGAAGACATCACTTTTCAGTCTGTGTTCACCCGCGCCACCGAAATTCGTGAATCCTATCAAGCCTCTATTGATGCACTCATCCTCGGCTGTATTTTAGCGGTTATTGTCGTCGGCATCTTTCTGCGCGATTGGCGCTCTACCCTGATTACGGCCATGGCACTGCCGCTTTCAATTATTCCGACGTTTTGGGTGATTAAAACGCTAGGCTACACCCTCAACAGCATGTCGTTGCTGGCATTGACCCTAGCTGTCGGCAACCTTGTCGATGACGCCATTGTCGAAATCGAAAACGCCGAGCGTCATATTCGCATGGGTAAGACACCCTTTCAAGCCGCCCTAGATTCTACCGCCGAAGTTGGCCTTGCTGTCATCACCACGACCGCCACTATCGTCGCTGTCTTTATTCCCGTTGCCTTTATGGGCGGCGTCCCTGGCCAATTCTTTAAGCCTTTTGGCGTTACGGTTGCCGTCGCGACAATGTTTTCCACATTGGTGGCGCGCTTGATTACCCCCATGATGGCAGCCTACTTACTCCAACCAAAATCTGCTGAGAATGGCAGCAATACAGTAGTCGCTGCCGATGGTTCGCAAGTGCCGCGCGTGCTGCTGCCCTATCATCGGTTATTGAATAGTGCCTTGAAGCATCGTCTCCTGACAGTTGGCTTGGCGATCGCATTCTTTTTGCCAGCCTCTCTTTAGTCCAATTCATTCCCACTGCTCTTTTTGACTCAGGCAATACCGATCTGACTACGGTCGATATCGCTTTACCACCCGGTTCTACACTGGCCAAAACGGAGCAGATAACGGCCCAAGTCACAGATGTGCTCAGAGAAAATCCCGCTACCGACCGCGTATTTGTCACCCAAACACCCGGCAGTGCCACTGCTTACGTACAGCTCAAACCCAAAAACGAGCGGGTTGAACGTGCCACCTTCGAACAACAGATGCGCCAGAAGTTCCAGCTCATTCCTGGCACCCGTATCAACTTCGTCAACCAAGGTGCGGGCGGCGGCGGTAAAGGCATAGAAATTGTCCTAACAGGAGAAAATCCTCAGCAGCTTACCCAGGTTGCCCAAGCGCTCACACAGCAGATGCGCGATGTCCCTGGATTGGTAGAAGTTAGCTCTACCGCTGCTTTGGTACAGCCAGAGATACTGATCAAGCCCGACCCATTGCGCGCGGCTGATTTGGGAGTATCGGTCAGCAATATTGCGCGGACAGCATCTTTGGCAACCCTAGGCGATGCAGAAGCTAACTTAGCTGACTTTGATGCAGGCGATCGCCAAATTCCCATTCGCGTGCGCCTCAGCCCAGAAACCACTGACGATATCAGTACCCTACAAAACCTCAAAGTGCCCTCTCGAGACGGTTCGCTGGTGCCGCTCATCGCAGTTGCAGATATCGAATTCGGCAGTGGCCCCGCCCAGATTGATCGCTTTAACCGATCACGGCAGGTCACTGTGGGCGGCAACTTGCAAGGCATTACCCTAGGGCAGGCCATAGAAGCTGTTGACCAACTACCGGCCATGACCAACATGCCCGCTGGTGTAAGGCAGCAGTCTACCGGCGATGCCGAAATCCAAAAGGAAATTTTCTCTCGCTTTGGCTTAGCAGTCGGCACAGCAATTATGATGATCTACGCTGTGCTCGTACTGCTCTACAACGATTTTCTCTACCCTTGGCAGTCATGGTGGCGCTGCCTTTATGCATTGGCGGGGCACTGATGGGACTGCTCATTGCCCAAAAGCCTTTTGGGTTTATTTGCCTT
>JAAUPS010000287.1 GCA_012033015.1 Phormidesmis sp. RL_2_1 | reverse complement strand
ATCGTAATGCTTTCACGGGCAGTAGCCGATTGCTTGGAATGGCTCTATGCCAGTCGTCTTAGCTGATTGTTAAACTGTCTATTAATGACCTTGAAAGGGCTGGTCTTTGGGGTCCACTTCAAAATGTCTAAATGTTGCCATTCATGAAAAGCTTTAGTTGCGACTCCATCCCTGCAAGCCACAATGACTCTAGCCTCAGAATGACCTTCAGCCCAGTTACTTAGCTTCTTTGCAACCTCTACGCTGTGCCTTTGACACTCATCGAGTCCGTCTGCAATTAAGTAGTCAGGAGAACCGATATGAGAAACTATGTCATCAAAGTTGATGCCAGAGCCATCAATAGCCGTGAGAGTGATAGCATTCTCAAAAGTATTACCGGCCTTGTGTATTCGGAGGATATCCGGCAAGTTTACATAAAGCACAACCTTGCCAATAGAAGCGAATGAGTTGGCGAGTCGTTTCATTAGAGTACTTTTACCGCTGCCTGAGCTTCCTCTTAAGAGAATTTGAGGATATACCTCGGCTGCAACTTCTGCATCTATACTGCCTCTACCATTTTTCCTGCTTGCTAAATTTCTCACAATCCAATCTTCAGAAATAGAGAAATCTGTATCTATCATCGGTACTTCAAAGGAGGAAGTCGTTTTTGCAAGCCAGTTTTTGTACTTCTGAAAATGTTCTGGTAACTGTCTGGAGCTTGATGCTAAAGCTGAGCTTTCAAGAACAAAGCGGCGCTCTTTAAGTCTTTCTTCACAAGATACAGAATTCGCGACTGCCTTCGTCCATCCGGGATCGATGTCTGGCAGTTTGTTGTAGTGACACTCCTGTAATAAGCGTTCTATCACAGACATTTCAATTGCCCAGCCTCCTAGATCACTTCGCTTGTCTCTTGAGGCCACAACTACACCCATAATTCGCGAGGTATCCAAGTTCAGCAGAGGCCCACCACTAAAACCTGATTCTACTTGTCCAGACTTAAACTTGGTTTCCACGCCAGCTCTACCGCGAGAATCAATAAATAGCGTTTCTCCCTCGTACGAAGCAGTGAACTGGTCGAAGACCTTTCGATCATCCGTGCAAGGAAAACCTAATGCGGTTAGTCGCTGGCCTATACGTCCATCTCCACTCAACGGCGCAAAGCTCGAATTAGGTTTTAGCGTCTGAATGAAGGCAATGTCGTCCTGTGGGTAATTAGCTATTACGGTTGCTCCAGATATGGATTTAACAAATGACTCTAGCCATTTCTCTAGCTCTATTTCGCTGTTTTTTGCCACATCGCGCCCGACCACATGAGAGCAAGTCACTACTAAATGCGGCGCGATAAAGAATCCACAACCGGGCTTTTGACCTAGAACCTGAACACAGCAAGAACGTAGATAATTGATTAGAGGCTCTCGCATCATTCAGCTTTGGGAATATTGCGTTCCCACTCTAGTGCAATCTTCAAGTTGGCTTTCCCAGATCCTCTAGCGATTAGAGCGACTAACTTTCCATTTTTCAAGCCAAACTCAACGCCTAGCTCGACGGAGGCTTTGCTCGGCTTCGCTTTATTCAAGGTTTTCTCTATTCCTTGAGCGATCGCACCCAAAACCTCAGTTACTTGCTCGAAAGGAATTGAATCTGGGGCTTTTTGCATAACCCCCCGAAACGTCGCAATCCAGATCGAGACAGTTAAGACTCATTTTCAAAGCTTGGTTTATCAGGACTCCCGTTCTTAAACCATAGTTTGCTGACGCAGAGAATACAGTATTCTCTGTTCATTTGGTGCCACCCGATGTTTAGGCTCTAAGTTTGCATCGCTTCAGTGGCCAGTTTCTTTAGAGCACTCTGGGCTACTGTTTCAGCTCTAGCAGAGGTGACTTTTTGGTACCTCAGCGTGGTCATAATCGACTCATGCCCCATCAGGGCTCTCAGCTCCTCAATCCCCATCAATCCAACCCGCTCAGTGGCAAAAGTGTGGCGTAAGTCGTGCAATCTTGCCCCTTCTAGCTCAGGGACATCTGCAATTAACCGCCGCCAGTTCTGATGCACCGTACGGTAGCTCAGTCGGCTAACGTTGCCCGCTATCGGCTGCTGTGCGGTGAATAAAGCGGGGCAACGATGATGCCGATAGTGCTTGAGGTAGGTGTCGATCAGCTGGGCTGCATCATCGCTGTAAAAGCACCAGCGCTGCTTGTTGCCTTTGCCGATGACTTGGAACTTTTGTTGTTTAAGATCGACTTGCTCAAAATCAAGCGCCAATAGCTCAGAAATTCGCGCTCCACTGCGATGCAACAATCTTACAATCGTATGAGTGCGACAATCTGTTTCAACCGCTTTGTACATCTTCTGAAGCTGGTCTTGTGTGAGATAGCGAATGGCTTCATCAGAACCGTGCTCGTCCTTTCCCGCATCAGGCTTACGGCGCTTCAGTTTGGCAATCGGATTGGCCTTTATGTGTTGTTGTTCTACCGCATAGTTAAACAAAGCTTGAATCGTTGCCTGATGCCGATGATGAGTCGTGTAGGCCAAATGCGAGAGACTATCGAGATATTCAGTGAGCACGGTACGATCGCAAATTTCAATCGGCCAGCTGCCGTACTGAGCCAGCAAGGGCATCAGCGTAAGCTCATAGGATTTCACTGTCTTCTGGGCCAGACCAGGGCGGTCTAAAAACTGCGTGGCCACCATCGCTAGAGAAATCGGCATGACCCTGAAATAAACGTGAACACCAGCAGAAAACGCTAGCCTTCACTCTATCGTTTAGACAGACTGTTCGTTCAATAGTTAATTAAAGCTTTGAAATCCTCAACCGTCCCAAAGCCCGGAGAATCACTGGCTGATTACGTCCACCGGCTCCGCTCAGCCCTCGGCATGAGTCAGCAGGCAGTCGCTGACAAGTCAGGCATCCATGCCCAAAGCATCGGCAAGATTGAGTGTGGCCATACCACGGTGCTCAAAGCCAAGACCAAACGCGGACTAGCCTATGCCTTGGACGTTCCTGAAGCCCACTTAGAGGCAGCGGCAAAAGGGATCGCCGTCGAGGAGGCCGGCGCACTCAAGTTTTGTCCGCAGTGCTGGCAACCGGGCAACGCGCCAGATCCGATGTGGCTGCATGTTCACGCCCACTACTGCTTTCGCTGCGGTAGCAAGTTACGTCACACCTGCGTTCAGTGCGACGCCCCGATTACCTCTTTGAAGCATCGCTTTTGCCCCTACTGCGGCACCGCATACAAAGCACCCGAGAGAGCAGAGAGCTAGTACCGATGTCAGAGCAAAGCGTGAGTGCCACCTCAAAACGACTTCAGATCTTAGGTGATGATGAAATTGAAAACCTCTATGGCCTGCCCCATTTCACTCCTGAAGAGCAGGCCGAGTACTTTGCACTATCGCCTCAAGACATCGCTGCCATCAAGCCGCTGCACGGCCTCAAGTCGCAGATCTACGCCATCTTACAGCTGGGCTATTTCAGAGCGCGTCATCGCTTTTTTATCTTTTCTTTTTCTACGGTCAGCGCCGATGTTCAATACATTCAAGCCCAATACTTCCCGAGCTTTGAACTCACCGACTATGAGCCAGCTAAAAACACTCGGGTTAAGCATCAGCAAATCATCCTAGCGCTTTGTAACTACCAGTACTGCGATGATACGGCGCGCCAAACTTTGTTAGTCAAAGCGCAGCAAGCAGCCAAAGTCTACAGCAAGCCGATTTACATCTTTCGAGAGCTGCTTCGTTATCTAGAAGCCGAACGGCTGGTGCCCCCCGGATACAGCTCTCTACAAGATGTCGTTGGTCAAGCAATTGAGGCTGAACAAGATCGCCTAGTGCTTAGGGTGAAACAACAACTATCTCAAACAGATACGGCGGCGCTCAATCAGCTGATTGAAAACGCACCAGGACTGTACGAAATTACTCAACTCAAACGGGAACCGAGAAGCTTTAATCTGAGTGAAATCAAGCGGGAGATCAGCCGATGTGAGCAGATTCAGGGACTCTACAAACTAACGCAAACGCTGCTGCCTGCGCTGGAAATTTCCACAGAAGCATCAAGTACTATGCCTCGCTGGTGAACTACTATTCTGTCTTTCGGCTCAAGCAGTTGTCTCAAGGTGTGGCGTATGTCTATCTGCTTTGTTTTATTCATCACCGTTATCAACGCGCCCACGACAACCTGCTCAACAGCCTGATTCATAAAGTAAAACTGTATGTTGAAGACAGTAAGGTTGCGGCCAAAGAGCGGGTCTATGAGTATCGCATAGAGACCAATCAGAACTTGGAAAAGGCAGGGCAGGTGCTCAAGCTCTTCACCGATGACAGTATTCCTGAAGATGCCTCCTTCCAATCTGTTCAGGCCACAGCATTTAGCATTCTAGACCGTCAGAAGTTGGCGTTTGTCGCAGAGCATATTGTCACTGAAGCGACGTTCGATGAAACGGCCTTTCAATGGGAGCACATCGACACCTTGGCGCAAGGGTTCAAGTGCAACCTACGGCCCATTTTGCAGGCGGTTGAGTTTGCCAGCGCACCTGGACATGCACCTGTTCTCGAAGCACTCCAGTTCCTGAAAGCGGCCATTCAAAAGGGCAGGCCATTGAGCCAGTATCGCTCAGACACCTTTCCTATGCAGTGCATTCCAGATGCGACTAAGCGCTATCTCTATGCGGCTGGTGACGACAGCGGGCAGCTGCTACCGGATCGCTATGAGTTTTTGATCTACCGCTTACTGCGCAACGGTTTAGACTCTGGTGATATCTTTTGTCGAGATAGTGTGCGCTTTCGCAGCTTCGAGGATGACTTGCTTAGCGAGAAACAGTGGAAAGCAAAAGCTGAGCTGATTTCTGCCACCGGCTTAGCGACGCTGAAACAGCCGATTCAAGACCATTTAGCCGATCTTGAACAGCAACTAGAAGACCGACTCGCTCGGGTTAATCAGCGACTGAGCGCAGGGGAGAATGAACACTTTGAGCTGAAGCCACGCGGCCAGTGGTCGCTCTCTTCGCCCGGTATTCGAGACTCAGAGAATCATCCGATGTTCAGCGATCTGAAGAAAGTCAATCTCAGCAGTGTTCTACATTTCGTCAATCAGCGCTGTCACTTTACCGATGCCTTGGTGCATATTCTCGGACGCTACACCAAACATACCGCAGACGAGCGGATATTGATCGCTGCTCTGATGGCCTGGGGCACCAATATGGGCATCGGACAGATGGCCGATACCTCGGACATTGACTACCACACTCTAGCGGATGCTGCCGACAACTTTCTGCGACCAGAAACCCTAGAAGTGGCCAATGACTTGGTCTGCAATGCCACCTATGAGCTGCCCATTTTTAGCCAATACGACGTCGTGATGCGCTCCATTCCAGCAGCGATGGGCAAAAGTTTGAGAGTCAGATTGAGACGGTTAACTCACGACATTCACCCAAGTACTTCGGCCTCAAAAAAGGGATTGTTTCCTACACCCTGGTCGCCAACCACATTCCCATCAATGCCAGGATTATCGGGGCCAATGAGCACGAAAGTCACTATGTTTTTGATCTGTTGTTTAATAACACCACTGATATCCAGCCCACGGTTCACTCGACTGACACGCATGGTGCTAATCAGGTGAACTTTGCGCTCTTGCATCTATTTGGTTATGAGTTTGCCCCGCGATACAAGGACATCTATGGGACGATGAGTCGCTCGCTCTATGGCTTTCAGCATCCCAGTAAGTATGGTGACTCGATTCTTAATCCGATCCGAAAAATCAATACAAAACTCATCCGAGCGGAGTGGGATAACATTCAAAGAATCATGGTGTCGCTGGCCTTAAAGACGACGACTCAGAGCATCATTGTCAGTAAGCTCAGCGCCTATGCCCGCAGAAACAAAACGCGGCAGGCACTGTGGGAATATGACAACATTATCAAGAGCCTTTATCTGCTCGATTTTGTTGATCGCCTATCGCTCAGGCAAAACGTCCAGCGGGTGCTCAACCGAGGGGAAAGCTATCATCAGCTGCGTCGGGTGATCTCCTATGCTAATTTTGGCAAGCTGCGCTTTAAGACTGAATACGAGCAGCAGATATGGGGAGAGTGCGCTCGGCTGCTCACCAATTGCATCGTCTACTACAACATGCTGATCCTATCCAAGCTCTTTACTCACAGTGAGCGTCAGCAGGATAGCGACAGGATGGAACTGCTCAAGCTGGTCTCGCCCATCGCTTGGCAGCACCTCATCTTTCATGGCCGCTATGAGTTCTACAAAGCGCCTGAAGTCATTGATATGGAAGCGATTCTACAGCAGCTCATGCACAGACCCATTCAGTAAGTCTTACTCGTCTCAATCTGGATTGCGACGTTTCGGGGGGTTATGCAAAAGCCCCTACGACAGAATAGGGGTTTCAGGCCGATGTGAGCGAAATTGGCCGTATCTCGGCCAGGGGTCAAGGCCGTCAAAACATAGCGCTCAGCGGCCTC
>JAAUPS010000007.1 GCA_012033015.1 Phormidesmis sp. RL_2_1 | reverse complement strand
CATTAAGCATCCACCCATTAAGCATCCACCCATTAAGCATCCACCGGACTAGCTTGGGGCCTGTGGTCGCTCAGGATTTGGCTTTTGAATGTTTAAGCTACCACCAAATTTCAGCTCGTATAGCTTCACCCCAATTTGATACTCATACTGGCTAAGCAAACGGCCATAGACATAGCCCGCATAACCATCTAAAAAGCCCAGTTGAATAAAGTAAAACAGTACAAAGCGCAAAAAGGGCTTGAACGGTAGACGCACCCAAATTTTCTTCAGATAGCGCTTACGCTGTACCGCATCACCAAATAAATTGGCCCCAATAGTGCCATCGTCGCCCATCCCCGTGAGCAGGTTGTAATATACCCGCGCCTCCCAATTGGAATATCGGTTATGCCGTGCCAACCAGTGATACAAATCACGAAAATCTTCGTGCAGCATATCCTCTTGCAGCTTTCCTACTTTTTCGTGGGGTATCACCACATGCTCATGGACTTCGTTATCGCCAGTATTGCGAATATCTTCGGTATTCAGGTTTTCGTAGCGGCCCTTGGCATGGCGAAACAAGCGCAGATTCCAGTCGGGATACTTGCCACCGTGGCGGATCCATTTACCAAGGAAAAAGACCCGGCGGTTGATGTAGTAACCGTCTAGATCTGGATTTTTGATCTTTTCGGCAATTTCAGCCCAAGATTCTGGGGTAATACGCTCGTCACAGTCCACAATCAGGACCCATTCGTTGCGAAACGGTAGGTTGTCGAGCGACCAGTTTTTCTTCTTCGGCCAGCGACCGTTGAAATCAAACTGCACGACCTTCGCGCCTAGGCGCTCTGCAATCTCAACCGAGTTATCCTCACTGTGAGAATCTACGACGAAAACTTCGTCTGCTGGGGCCACGCTAGCCAAACAGGCGGGTAGATTTTCTTGCTCATTTTTGGCAGGAATGAGAACAGATACCGGAATAGAGGCAGAGTTCATGGGTTTGAAGAAGGTGGAGAGTTGACAAGAGAGGGAATGGGCATCTTAAGTCGGCTTCTGTGACCGCAGTTGCTGCCGGACTAAGTATCGGATAACACTACCGAGATAGGCGATTTGGCCATAGGCATAGGACCAAAGTTTTCAAATCGCTGGTCAGGCCGATGGAATGTATTTCACAGTTTTATATAGGCCGCGCACTAGCCTTTCGCCGCCACTGCGCAATTGCCAGAGCCCGGTGGTATTGCTGGCCTGCTCGCGGTAGCTTTCGCTGATGCCCTGCCACCAGCTACGACTCAAAAACCAGCTTGGCTGCATTCGCGCTAATGACACATTGTGGGCGGCTAGCGCGGTAGGAATGTAGGCCACCTGCCAACCATGGTCAAGTGCCAGCCGGGTCATTTGCTGCTCTTCGTTGGAGAGCAGGTTTTTGCCGACGCGGCCCAAGTGGGCATCAAACCCCCCGACGTCTTGCAAAAACTGCTTGCGGATAGCGTAGTTCAGGCCGCGAGGCGTGAGAGAGGGCTGCTGAATATACACTAGCTGATCGCCTAGGTCATAGGCCCCTAAGCCACTGGCTAAATCGGCTGAGAGCCAGTGAGGAGGCTGGGTGTTGGGCGGCCACAGCAGGGTGACTTTACCACCAGCGATCGCCACTTTAGCATTCGCATCAAAAACCTTCACTAACTCAGCGAGCCAGCCTTCGCTGGCTTCAGCATCATCATCTAAATAGGCCACAATGGGGCTTTGGGCAGCTTCAGCGCCGGTATTACGGGCAACTGAAAGCCCCAGAGTAGGCTCATAAAGGTAGCGTACCTTGCCAGAACTCAATCGGGCCTTGGCCACCTCGGCTGTGCCATCGGTAGAGGCATTGTCCACCACAATGACTTCGTAGGGCTCAAAGGTTTGCGCCAGCAGGCTATCAATGGCCGCACCCAAATATTGCTCACGGTTATGAGTACAGATAATGGCTGAAATCAGCGGTGCAACCATAGGAATTGGGTGGGTGAAATAAAGCAGATCGTTCGCGATCACATCAACATCAGGGAATAGACCAAGATTGCCCTCTACAACCAAGAGTTTCCCTTACCATCAAAGAAAATCAAGGAATACTAATATTAGTAGTTAAAGTGTAAGGACTACTGATCCGGATGTCAGTATCATCCCAAACTTCGCAGACGATGACCCTATAAACTAAGCGCTGATAGATCAAGACTTCATAAACTTTAGTGCCTGCACTTTACCCTACGCTTATGAACGCTGGCCCCACCAGAAACCATGGAAACACCGCTCAAGAGATTGACTTGGCCCCTTTTATTGACCATACCTTGCTAGCACCGGCTGCTACAGCAGAGCACATTGCTCAGCTTTGTGAACAGGCAGACCGCTACGGGTTTGCGGCAGTGTGCCTCTATCCGGTGCATGTGCCTTTAGCCGTAGAGCGGCTGCATGGGAAAAAGCCCCACGTTTGCACCGTCATTGGCTTTCCCAGTGGTGCCACCACCGCCAATACCAAGCTATACGAAGCCCAAGAGGCCGTAGAAAATGGTGCGAACGAGCTGGACGTGGTGATTAATTTGGGCTGGCTCAAAATGGGAGACACCAAACGCCTCCACGCCGAAATAGCCGCCATTGTAGAACTCACAGGCCAGCCGGTCAAAGCCATATTAGAGACTGCGCTACTGACCACTGGAGAAAAACGTCTGGCCGCTGAGGTGTGTTTAGATGCAGGCGTGCGATTTTTAAAGACCAGTACGGGCTGGCAAGGCGGCGCAACCGTAGAAGATGTCAAACTCCTGCGGCAAATTGGCGGTGATGCTATCGGCATTAAAGCCTCTGGCGGCATTCGTACCCCCGCCCAGGCGATCGCACTCATAGAAGCAGGGGCTAACCGTTTGGGTACCTCCTATGGCCCCGAAATTTTGCGGCTGCAGGCAGCAGGTGAGGCGGCTGAATGACCCAACGCAGCTATAAAGCAACTGGCATCAACCTCAAATCCATTCCCATGGGCGAATCTGATCGACTGGTGACAGTGCTCACACCAGAAAAAGGATTGGTGCGCGCCATCGCCCCCGGAGCACGCAAGCACAAATCCAAACTGGCTGGTCGCTCTGGCCTGTTTGTGATCAACGATTTGCTCTTTATCAAAGGCAAATCTCTCGATAAATTGATCCAAGCTGAAACCCAGCGCTCTTTTCCGGGGCTGAGCGGTAATCTCGCCAAGCTCACCGCTAGCCAGTACCTGGCTGAAATCGCCTTGGCACAAGCGCTCAGCGATCAGCCCCAAACAGAGCTATACGCCTTGCTGGTTGAGCATCTTGTGCGCTTAGAAACTGCCACTAAAGCCAATATTTTGCCCTGTCTGACCCAGGCGACATTTCATTTGTTGGCACTGGCGGGAGTAGCCCCTGAAGTGTTTCGCTGCTGTCTATCAAGGGCGCAACTGAGCCCTGATATCAGCGACCCAAATTGGCAAGTGGCCTTTAGCGTTACGGCTGGCGGCATCATCGCCATGGCTGAACTCAAGCGATTAGAGCAGGCCCAACTCCAGCAGATCGCCCCAAAGGTAGGGCAACACCTAGGAAAAGAGGAGAGCAGCAAGTCGGGCAGCCATCGTCAGAGGGCCAAGATAATATCCCCCTAGGTCAACCTTGGCGGGGTGATTTGAAAGCCACCGTCAGCCAGGCCATAGTTCGAGATTTGGGCATCGTAGGCTATCTCAGTGCTGCTGAACTGGCGCTCATGCAGCAGTTAAACAAACCTCAGCTCGTGATCGCCTCAGCGAGTCTAGCGAACCGTTCAACAGCACCCGTATTACCAGAGCGCTCAAAGGCCGAGCGCCTAAATGGTCAACTGAACCGGCAGATGGGTTCACAATCAGGCACAATAAGACAAAATACATTATCCCTAGAAGAATCTGGCCCCCATATTCTGTGGCGGCACCTTGAGAAAATTCTCAGGCAGTATGCCCAACATCAGTTTGAGCGGCCCATCCGCTCGGCTGCTCTGATCGACACCTGCTTTACCTTGCCAACCTATGCTGCTCGAGTCTGAAACAAACAATTCCTCTCCCCATGGTGGAGAAGCTGCAGGCGCTTCTACTGCTCAAGCTGCCAGTATGCTCAAGGTAGATGCGCCTAAGGTAGAAGACGGGCTCAAGGATGTGCCCAAGCATGTAGATGTGCCCAAGCATGTAGATGAGCCCAAGCATGTAGATGAGCCCAAGCATGTAGATGAGCCCAACACAGCTTCGCAAGCTGCCGCACCCGCTCACGCAGACCCTCTAGATCCTCTATCAGTTCCCCCATCAGAGGCTCATCCAGAAGGGCTGTGGCCCGTTTTTCGCAATCGTAACTTTCTCACGCTGTGGAGCGGGCAAGTTTTCTCCCAAATTGCGGATAAGATCTATTTGGTGCTGATGATTGCAATCATTAGTACCCATTTCAAATCACCTGAGCAAACGATTAGTGGCTGGGTATCAGCCATTATGATTGCTTTTACCATTCCGGCTGTCCTCTTCGGTTCCCTGGCCGGAGTCTATGTGGATCGATGGCGTAAAAAGCCGGTACTGGTACTCACTAATTTATTTCGTGGTCTGCTGGTTGCAATCCTTCCGGCTGTACTTTGGCTTACCCAGGGCTGGACGTTTATCGGACTGCCTGTGGGCTTTTATATTCTGCTGGCTGTCACATTTTTAGTCTCCACGTTGACACAGTTTTTTGCCCCGGCTGAGCAGGCTGTGATTCCCCTGATTGTCAAAAAGCGCAATCTGTTACCGGCGAACTCGCTTTATACCACCACTATGATGGCCTCGGTGATTGTCGGCTTTGCCGTAGGTGAGCCAGTGTTGGCCTTGGCCGATAGGTTGTTAGCCCCCATAGATGGTGGCTCTGGACTGGGTAAATCGGTACTGGTGGGGGTCAGCTATGCGATCGCAGGTATCTTACTGCTGCTCATGACCCCCTACGAAGTCAAAACTGAAAACCCTGAAACTCCTCACCCTTGGGAAGATATCAAAGACGGCATCGCCTACCTGCAAAACAGGTACAAGTTCGCAGCGCCCTGATTCAGTTGATCGTTCTATTTTCCGTCTTTGCGGCCCTCGCAGTCTTAGCGGTTAGATTAGCCGAGGTCATTCCTACCCTGCGCTCATCTCAGTTTGGCTTTTTGTTAGCAGCCGGTGGTGTCGGCCTAGCGATTGGTGCCGTTGTGATTGGTCAATTTGGCCAGCGGTTTTCCCGCTCCCAGATTGGGCTAGTCGGGTCACTCGGCATGGCCACCATGCTGACGGGCCTTTCACTGGCCCCCATGCAGCTATTGCCTAGTTTGGCCCTAATTGGCGGCCTGGGGCTGTTTGGTGCAATGGTTGGCATTCCCATGCAAACCACCATCCAAGAAAAAACCCCAGAAGATATGCGCGGCAAGGTATTTGGCCTACAGAACAACGTCGTCAATATTGCGTTGAGTTTGCCACTAGCCCTCGCCGGGATTGCCGAAACTTTTCTCGGGCTACGCGTTGTCTTTGGCCTGTTGGCCATACTAGTGGCCACAGGCGGTTTGCTCACCTGGCTCCTGGTCAAAAACGCGCTCAACCAGAACTTAACAGAGTCAGTTCGCTAGCCATATCTGGCTGATGCATCCACACTCCGCTATATACTGCTATTAACCAGCAGCGGCTGATGTGACCAAAATAACAAGCGTAACACCGTAATACCGCTGCTCATCACAGGTCGCGATGGCAGTCTTGAGCGTCTGCTAATTGCAGCCAACTTCTCACTACCTTACAAAAAGTGTTTTGACTGAATAAATGCATATCGTGTGGCTTGGGAAAAAATCCCCATTTTGTGGCAACGTCACCTACGGCAGAGAGATTACAAATGCACTGTTAGATCGGGGCTATCGAGTTACCTTTCTGCACTTTGCACAATCTGACGACACTGCAGACGATCATTCTGCTTATGAAGAAGTCTCTTTGCCCTTCATTTTTAAGTCGCAAATGCTGACGATTCCAGCTTTGGGCTCGGCGAGATTACTCAGTGAAATGCTACAAAAGCTGCAACCCGATATTGTTCACGCCTCGCTGATTCTCTCGCCGCTGGATTGGAAGCTACCGGAAATCTGCCAAAGCCTAAGCATTCCTCTCGTGGCCACCTTTCATCCCGCGTTTGACGACAAACGCCGCAACTTTTCATCTAGCACTCAGCATTTGGCCTACCAGGTGTATGCCCCACGTTTGGCCAACTACGATAAGGTCATTGTGTTTTCCCAAATCCAGCGCGACCTGTTAGTGAAGCTAGGCGTGCCCTCAGCTAAAGTCGCGGTTATCCCCAACGGGGTTGATATTTCAAGGTATTCTCCAGTGCCTGCTAGCCTACCCACGAGGGGAATGACCTCGGCTATTAAGCAACAGCTAGAAGCCGATCAGCTCTATGTATACCAAGGCCGCATCTCCCCCGAAAAAAACGTAGAATCGCTACTGAAAGGGTGGAAGCTGGCCAAAATGGGGCCTCGCCATAAACTGGTCATTGTGGGCAGCGGGCCGCTAGAAGCCTCTCTCAAAGCTTTTTATACGGGGAATAATATTATTTGGCTGGGTTTTGTTGCCAATGAAGAGCGCCGCATCGAAATTTTACGCGGGGCTGACTGCTTTATTTTGCCGTCTTTGGTAGAAGGGCTCTCCCTATCTCTATTAGAAGCAATGGCCTGTGGCACGGCCTGCGTGGCCACTGATGCCGGCGCTGATGGGGAGGTGCTAGATCAAGGGGCTGGGGTGATCCTGAGTACGCAAAAGGTTTCGACCCAACTGCAAACCCTTTTCCCCCTGTTTCGCGAGCATCCTGAAATCATTTCACTGCTGGGCAAAAAAGCGCGATCGCGGGTTTTAGAGCGCTACACCCTCAGTCAAAATATTACTGCCCTAGAGCAGCTATACAGCACCCTGATTACCCCTGCGAGAAACAGCTATTTTCTCAGCCAAGGGGCTTGATACCACTTGCGGCCTATGGCTAATGGACTGAGCGATTATTGGTCTTGGTGCGAAAGGTGACATTTACCCCTTCGTTGGTTTGTGCCAAGATGAGCAGTGGCGTGGGCTTTGCTTTTTGATCCCACTTCATAGTGGCGATGCGGCCCTGGAGGGTAGGCTGCCAAAAATCTTCACCCTCTGGTGGATTAAGAAAGCGTTCAATGCACTGGACAATTTCTTCTACAGTGGTCGAAGTGGACTGGGCCGGTATCTTAGTGAGCCGAATTTGGATGCGAAAGAGCACGCGTTTGCGCTTTTTAGGATCGTTAGGCGCAACGTACTCGACATCAAAAATTTGATCGACAGGGCGAGGTTTGGTGCTGGCAATACCCACCATCCCAGTGTTGGCTTGAGAAGGGCGTAGAACTTCGCTCAGACGCTGCTTTACCTTAACTTTGAGCTGGTTGATAATGGCAAAGTTAAACTGGTCTTCTTCCATCCGCATCCGCAGATAGTCGAGGTTAAAGTCGCGAGAATGAACCAGATCAGGGTTACGCTCCATCTTCGTGATGGTACTCAGCGCTAGCTTGACTCGCTTTTGCAGCTCTTTGTTTTTATAGCTTTCAAACTTGAGCTGCTTTTGAAGTTTGCGAGTTTGCACGTAGGAAACAGCGCCTAGCCCCACCAGCAGTGCCAGCAGCCCCCCAGAGCTCAGCATCCACAAATTAGTGGGGGGCGGTGGCGATAAAGGGGCGGGAGCCGTCTGGGCTAGCCAAAAATTTGTCGGAGTGCCAGTTGACATGTAGAGGTCACGTATGGGCTGTCTGGATCGACTTCAGAATGCCCATAAGACCTGGCAGAATCAATCTATTGCATCTGTCGAGTTAGCCCGCTGCTCGTCAAGGCTTCTAGCGTTGGCATAGCCTCTCAGAGGAAAATGGCTGTTGTCCTCACTTACTCGACAGAAGCTATATAGCGTTTCTCACTGGGCTAGACTATGGATATTTCGGTGAAGCCTTTACAGAACAACAGGCCAGACGACCTCAGTGGGTGGGGCGTTTGGCAGCTAGTGTTTGGCAGCTAGGCTCGGCCCCACAGGTCATAAATCGATAAAACAATCTC
Source organism: Phormidesmis sp. RL_2_1 (assembly GCA_012033015.1). Classification (GTDB taxonomy): domain Bacteria; phylum Cyanobacteriota; class Cyanobacteriia; order Phormidesmidales; family Phormidesmidaceae; genus Phormidesmis. The sequence goes on along the minus strand of JAAUPS010000007.1, from coordinate 52,304 downwards.
TACCACAATCAAAATGACGATATACCACTCTACCCGATGACTACTGTCACGCTGCAATATGGCCAGAGAAGTCTCTACGGATTTGCCAATTAGGGCTAATTTTTGCTCTAGGGCAATGAAGCGCTCTCGCAGTTCATATTCATCTTCTAAGCGTAGGTATAGGCGATCTAACTCAGGGTAGTCCCAAACTGGATCGGGCTTGTCACTGACTTCGACAATACCGAGCATTTTTTGTTGAATCAACAGGGTACCGCCAATGTAGCTGAGCAGTTCTTTTTCCTCGGCGATCGCGAATTTTTGCCTTGAATAGCCGTGGCAAAAGGCTTAATACGAGAAAATAAACTCGACACTTCCTTTTCGTAGTAGTCGAGCACCAAACTTTTGCCGAGAGCTTCTGCGACAATCTGTAGACGCTCGGCAGTACAGTCTTGGAGCCAAAGCACATTACCTTCTAGCCGTTCTTTGGCCGACGCACGAAACGCCATCAACAACTCTTCGACCATAACAGCGTCGATGGGTTCGCGGACGTGAGGCTGCAGCGTTTTTAAAAATTCGCTCTCCTCTGCGTCGTCCAGATTAAAGATCACAATGACGCCGTAGCGTAAAATCACGGCGCAGCCACTGACACCGGCTTGCACAACCGGGGGATTGGTCGCCAGCAGCGCACCGCTCCGTTCTAAATCTTTCAGCCAGATACGCTCACCAATAATGCGTGCCCGCACAGGAATGGTCGCTTTACTGGCCCAATCAAGGGTAATCGGCGTTTGAGATTCGGAATTTTGAGCCGTAATATCAGTTTGAGCCGTAATATCAGCAGGAGAAATCATGGCAGTGGATCAACAGCAAGTAGGATTTATTGGTTGTAGCACGCTAAGTCAGTGTTCAGGAAGATTCTTTTGAGCGATCGCCCACTCACAGAGCATCTAGCTCTAACGGTGCTTGCTGCAAGCGCTGACACATGCGCAACTGGCGATACAGTGGTCGCCAATTCCACAGCGCATTGGCCAATGCTTCCCAAAACGTGAGCCAGCCAAAGACGGTGACGCCTTGGTTTAAAAGCGGTAGGGCAAAACTGGCTTGCGGATTCACAGGGCTGCCTTCGAGCACAACAGACAACCCTAAAGCCCCTGTTCCCAGCAGACCCAGTAAGCAGGCATCGCGGGCAAGCTGCTTAAGATTTTCACGTCGGGTGCTCTCTAGATAGGCAAAGTAGCGATGAATAGCAACTTGCAGCTCTTGAATAGAGTCCCCTGGTGTCGGCACCGTCGGGTCTGCCAAATCGTTCGCGGGCAGCGACACCCGTAGTAATAAGGGTTCAGCCTCATCGAGTTCGGCCAACCGGGCAAAGAGATAATCGACTAAGTCTTGGTTGAGATTGAGGACGGAAGGGCAGGCTTCGCTTTCGGCGGCACTGCCAAAATGGGCCGGAAAGCTATCAAAAGGCATCAGCAGAGCAGCGGGTGAACTCAAGCTCAGACGTACGATGGTACGCCCCTCGGGTGATTTCGCATAGCGCTTGGGGAGCTGCTCGCCCTGCACGGCCTGACGTCGCCAAGGAAATAAGCGGATGACCCGTTTCATGGACATAGCTCGCCCGGTAGAGGTGCGATGCCATCATATTTTATTTTCTGGGGTAGACCAAGACACCTCGGTACGCGATAGCTTCTGTCGAGTGAGTTAGGCCAATAGTCATTCTCCTCGGACAGGCTACGCCAACGCTAGAAGCCCTTTACTAGCAGTAGCTCACGCGACGAGCAGCGGTGAGAACCTGCGTCGTCGTACGGCGCTAAGGAAGGCTCACCAAGACAGCGGTGAGACTCTGCGTCGTCGTACGGCGCTAGCGGTGAGACCCTGCGTCATCGTACGGTGCTAAGGAAGGCGCGGCATCTTCGCCAAACCACTTTTCTCGCAGCAGCCGCAAGTAGCCCTGCTCTTGGAGAAACAGTATCTCCTGGTTAATCTTCTCGACGGCCTCATGTCCTTCGGCAAAGGCAATACCGTAGTCTTCTTGCGTGAGGGGTTCACCGACTAATTTGTACTGCTTAGGATTGCGGCTAGCAATATATTTTAGCGTGGGATAATCGTACAAAATTGCGGCGACTTCGCCCGATTCTAAGGCCGCTAGTGTCGCTTCAAAGGTCGCAAATTCAACCAGACGAACGGGCTGCGATCGCCCGTAGATTTCAGCCGTCGTATCATCTACTACCCCGACCCGCTCGCCGCTGAGATCCTCAAACGAAAAGCGGCTTTGAACCAACTGCCCCACGGTCAGCGAAGCGATAAAATCAGCCACGATAAAAAAACTAGCGCCCATCCATAGGCAAGCAATAATTCTACCGGGCAGCTTATTGGGCGTCACATCCCCATAGCCAAAGGTACCCAAGGTCACAATCGCAAACCAAATGCCCTGTCCTATCCCCCGAATAGGATGACCTGAGAAATGATCATTATGCCGATGCTCAAAAGCCCAAATCAGCGCCCCTACTGCCGCACTAGTAGCCATCACCAACAACAAAGGCCGCCAAACCTGCCAATTGAACAACCCCTCCACCGTTGCCTGAACAGAGTTAGCCTGAGATGAGCGCACCATGAGCTGCAACCCTGAGCGGTAGGAAGGATAGGAAAAATCAAACCCTCCAGCCTCACGCTCTGAAGTGATAGAAATCCCGGCAATGGCTGCATCTAGCTCACCTGCTGCCAAGTCTTGCAGCATATCGCCAAACACCTCATAGGACACCCACTCAGTCTGCAAATCCAGATCAGCCGCAATTTTGTTCCACAGCTCAATTTCGTAACCGTAGGGCGTTTGTTCTTCTAAAAAAACAAATGGTAAAATCTCGTTGATACCAACTTTGAAGGTTGTCTGAGAGCTTGTCTGGGAGGGTGCCTGGGAGATTTTTGGGGAGATTGTCTGGGAAATTTTTGGGGAGCTTGTTTCGGAGATTTTTGGGGAGCTTGTCTGGGAGATTTTTGGGGAGATTGTTTCGAACGAATGCTCTTTCCAGTGATTGCGCTGGTGATGGCAGCGCGGCGAACAAGCTGGCAAAAACAAAACCACAGGCAACAAAAGCAAGACGTTTCATCGGCAATTTTAGGGAGTTTTCGGCTGATTTGTCCCAAAGATGACACCTTAAAAATGACATCTCAAGAGACTCTCTAAAGATGACTCATCGCCTGCCCTGCTAGCCAACCAGTTGTCCAGGCGCTTTGAAAGTTAAAGCCACCAGTGACGCCATCAATATCTAGAATTTCTCCTGCCAAGTATAAACCGCCGCATTGCCGACTGGCCATTGTCTTAAAGTCCACTTCTGGCAGTGAGATTCCGCCACAGGTGACAAATTCCTCTTTAAAGGTGCCTTTGCCGGTCACATCGTAGTGGCCTTGGGTAAGTTCTTGCACGAGCAGGTTTATCTGCTTTTTGGACAGGTTTGCCCAAGTGAGTGCTCCATCAATTTCTAGGCGATGCAGCAGGTATTGCCACAGACGTTTGGAAATGGGGGCGTAGGGACTAAACGTGGCGATCGCTTTTTTGCCGCTCTCGGTTTTGACCTTGTGTAAATCGGCGCGAACTTGATCGGCACTCAGCGCTGGCAACCAGTTTACTTTGAGAGGGATCTGATAATTGTGCTCATGCAGCAGCCGAGCCCCCCAAGCTGAGAGCTTGAGCACTGCTGGCCCGCTCAGCCCCCAATGGGTAATGAGCAATGGGCCAGTTTGAGTCAGGCCAGATGATGGCTGACGCTGGGACTGAGGCTGGGCTTTGATCTGAATGGTAACCGTCTCTACGGTCACACCACTGAGCTGATGCAGCCGCTGATCGGCCACTTGAAAGGTGAAAAGAGACGGCACTGTAGGGACTAACGTATGCCCTAGTGAGCGCGCTAACCGATGACCGATGGGGCTACTACCGGTGGCCAATAGCAGGCGATCGCAGCCCATATCCTCCGCTGGGTGTTTGAGCTGGAGGAAGAAGCGATTTCCTGAGCGCTCAATACCGGTGATGGGCGATCGCGTTTTGATCTGCACCCCTGCCCGCTGCGCTGCCCCCATCAGGCAATCGACAATGGTGGCCGAATCATCAGTGACCGGAAACATCCGGCCATCGGCTTCTGTTTTCAGTGCAACCCCATGCTGAGCGAACCAAGCCACCGTGTCTTTGGGCTGAAAGCGGCTGAAGGCTCCTCGCAACGCTTGGCCGCCCCGAGGATAGTAAAGCGCAAGCTGGGCCGGATCAAAACAGTGGTGGGTGACATTGCAGCGACCGCCGCCGGAAATACGGACTTTGGCAAGGGGCTGAAGGCCAGCTTCATAGAGGATGACCCGGCAGTGAGGATTGGCAGTCGCAGCGGCGATCGCACCAAAAAAGCCAGCAGCGCCGCCACCCACTACCGCCAGCGTCAAAGCCTCAGGTGCCTTTTGATCCGCCATGGAAATATCTCGATTACGACAGCGTTACCACTGTAGGATATTCAGGGTTCAGGATCTGGGCGCAAGGATCTGGGCGCAAGAATCTGGGGGGTTAAGCATTTAAAGTTAGATGGATCGCCCAGTGCCAATAGTGCCAATCGTGTCAATAGTGCCAATAGAGTAGCGTCAGGAGAAGAGCATCGATCAACTCAGTGTGAGTCAGTCGGCAGCGGCCCGGTGTCGGCACCTAGGGTAGAAGCGATCGCATCTGTTTTTGCCGCCATGACAAAATCATTGTGGTGCAGCCCTGCGATCGCGTGAGTCCACCAAGTGACAGTGACCTTCCCCCATTCAGTCAGCAAAGCAGGATGGTGCCCTGCTAGTTCGGCGATCGCCCCGACTTCGTTGGTAAACGCTAAAGCTTGCTGAAAATTCAAAAATCGATACTGGCGCTGTAGCTGAGATATCCCTTCACACTGAATCAAATGCCACTGGGGAATCTGTTGATGCAACTGGGCAATCTCCTCCGGGGTCGCTGCAGGTAGCGTCCCGGAGCAGGGAATACAGGTTTGCTGAGCAAGGGTAGCTGGCATAGCGTTGATCTCCGACGAAGCTAGGAAGGTCATGAGAATACATCCGATGCTAGCGATAGGTAGGTGGCACTCGGATCTTTGAAGCAAGTTGGTCTATGACCAGTCTATGCACGGCAGCTAGGGTAACGAAGCCCATTGCAACACAGGTTCATAAACCCGATTGGTCAAAATAAAACATGTGACCATATAGCCTATGACCATAAACCTATGACCGTATAGCCGACTAACCCCGTAGCAGCGTCTAGCCAGCCTGTCATCGACAAACGCCAAACTTGAAGCACCAACATAAGCACCAACCTGGAGATAGTCATGCAGTTTTCGTTCATTTTGGTAGAGCCCGCTGAGGACGGTAACCTCGGTGCTGCAGCTCGCGCAATGAATACCATGGGCTACACAGATTTGCGGCTCGTGCGGCCCCAAACCGATCACTTAAGCGCACTGGCAAAGGCATTTGCCCATGGTTCCCAGCATATTTTAGAGCAGGCTTTGGTATATGAATCGTTGGCCGATGCGATCGCCGATGTTGATCTCGCCTGTGCCACCACCGCCCGCCATCGCCTACAAAAACACCACTACTTTTCCGTACATGACTTACCTCAAGCACTGATACAAAAAGAGGAGAGCCTACAGCGGGTAGCCATCGTCTTTGGCAGTGAGCGATCCGGCCTGAGTAATCGTGACATAGCGTGCTGCGACCTGCTGAGCACGATTCCACAGGTCAGCCTTCAGCCCTCGCTAAATCTCTCCCAAGCAGTGATGATCTACTGTTTTACCTTGGCCAAACAACAAGCCCAAGTACAAATAACCGATCAGCGGCTCAACCGTAGAACAGTACCGATAGAACAATATGGCCGAATGAAAGCATCGCTCATGAAGACACTCGCTCAAATTGGGCTAAATCAGCAGTACCAACAGTATGTGATGAAAGCGATCGCCCGTTTAGGCTATGAAGATCTCTATCTCATTCAAACCATTCGAGCATTTGTAGATCATCAATTGAAAGAACAGTGAAAGAACAGCATTTGAAATAGCAACATCTATAGCGGTTTGCGGATGCATACTCTGCAAGAAGGCAGCGCCTACGCATACCGCGAGTCACTTGACCCGTTGCCCTGTAGGGGTTCCGCCAGCAAACCTGTATTCAAACTAAGTGACAAACGCCATCAAATAACAACACTGCAATCACCGCTGGTTCAGAATGATTCTAAAGAACAAGCAAAGACTCTGCCAAAAGACTCTAAAAAAAGACTCTGCAAAAAAGACTCTGCAAAAGGTCACTACACTAGCTAACCGCACAAGCTAGCAACAGAAATGTCAGAGAAAACTCACATACACGGCCAAAAAAATCATTCTGTATCTTGCAATACGGTTCACAACCTTGTACAACTTTATGTAGAGCGACGAAAGATAGCAAACGTCCGACGAAATAGATTACGACAGCGACGACAATACAATTGCGACCCTATAGTGTCGTAACTATAGATTACTAGAGATTAACTAGGCCGCCACCAAAGACTTTGTCTCTGGTCACCATAGCGTTCTGGCATATCGCATTATTTAAATTCTCTCCTTATAAATACTCATAAATACTCAGTTTTTCAAGGTTCAGATTTAAGGCTGCTGTTCTAAAAGCTCCAAAAAACGTTCCAAAAAAAGGTTCAAAGTTATCGGGTCTTCTCACTAACCCCTTAATTATCGGCCAAATACAGTCACGACTTCATACATAGCGATTCATCGCGTGATTCATCGTTTGTCAGGGGAATAAGCCCTGAGCAAACCCATATTCACCCATATTCACTGAAGTCCAAACCTCAGGTTAACTTGCCCCAACCTATCACCAGTCTACGGCTGGCGCTGTTCTTATGACTACTTTATCCAGTGATTATCTGCGCATGATACAGAGTCAACACTCTCTTCAAGGTGCTGATCTCGCACTTATATGTCATTTGGCCCAGGTAGAAGGCACCCCTGTAGAAAACTTACTTGAAAAGGTACAATCCTGGCGCTTTGAGCAGTTTCTTGGCTTTACGCTACATCTTTTTATCACGACTGAGTCGCCACGGGTGCGCGTGCAGCTTGCTAAGCTATTACCTAAGTTTGGCAGTAGCGTAGTGCGATCGCTCGTCAAAATCGTCTATCACTTTAAGCCCACCAGTGCCGTCGGCAAGCTAGCCCAAAAAAGCCTCCACCACATGCCGTTGAAATCTTTAATGATTGGCTTGATCCCCGTGTTTGAGCTAGATAATGTGGATGCATTCATGCCCATTGTGCGTCAAGAACTCACTCAGCGGGCTCGTTACAATGGTGAGTCAGTGCTGTTGTCACTCGCTGAATTTTTTACCTCGGGAAATTTGGCAATCGCTAGAGCACATGCTCTTAGAAAGCATTCCTCATACTAGCTTTCAGACCCAAACTGACGATGCTTCTGCAGCCAGTCACACAGCCAGTCACACATCTGCCACGCGTACGTCGCATGTGCGTCCGGATCCCATTCAGCCCATGCAGATAGAAGTCGCCCCCCACAGAAACAAACCCGTTCGCACAAACAATCACGCTATCTCCCAACCATCATCTCTTCAGGGCGAAAAAACAAACCTATGTAGCGTTAGATAAATCAGCTTCTCATCAGGTTCTCATCAGCTTTTGCGCGCTGCTACCGTGTAAAACTTGTGCTGCTCGGCTGCCAGTAAGGTCATCGCCAGTAAGGTCATCGCCAGCAAAGTCATCGCCAGCAAAGTGTTGATCAAGGTTCATCAATGGGCACAGTGCAGCATACGTCATAACGGGACTGGCGCGATTCGAACGCGCGACCTAGCGCTTAGGAGGCGCTTGCTCTATCCATCTGAGCCACAGCCCCAAAAATTGGCTGATTTGAAGAGCCGTTAATGCCTCGCAGCCAATCACACCCAAATAATATAGCAAGATGCTGTGGATTGTGAGCGCCTGTGGATGCTGCGCGTTATATCAATCCTTTACCCAAGGCTCATCCCAGGGACTGCCGCCCACTTCGAGGCCAGCAAGCTGACTGGTGCGCGATAACAGCAGTTTCTCGGCAAACGCTGTGCGCTCCCATAGCTGCACAGCAAAGCTCACCGTGAGTGGTGTCACGGCATAAAACTGCAGCCCGACTTTAGTGGGCACCCGCACCCAGGTGCCACCACCGGCAGCACGGCCTGTTAGGGTCACCCGGTGGCGATCGCTAGTTGCGGTGAGATGCCAATAGCCCCAAGGTTCGACTGCCCAAGTAAAGCGAGTTTGGGTAGAGATAAATTCGTAGAATTTTCCCTGGTGGTGAATGCCAATCAGGCCCACGTTTTCACGCCAGCCCAAAACCTCGCGCGCACCCGCAGCCGCCGTGAGGCTCAAGCTAGGTTCGTCAGCAAAGGCATTGCACTGTAGCCAAAACCATTTGGCAGGAAAAGCCCCGCCCCAATTTTTTTCGGCGTAAGCGGGAGCCTGCTCAAAGTCGTAGCGTTTGCCTTGCCATGTGATCCAACCGCTAGCCAGTCCATGGGCCATCAGGATTTGCCAGCCCGGTTCAAAGACAGGGAAATAAGAGAGCCAGCCAGCGGTCGCTTTTTGGGGGCGATCACCACCGCTTTTACGACCGACGTCTGGTAAAGCCCCGCCCCAGCCATCAATCGGTATGACTTGATAGTTCCATTGTGAGTGCACCTGACCAGAAGGAAACAGCAGCTTGCCCTGATGGTGATGGCTTTGAGGATAGCCTGGGGCATGGGTGCATACGACCTGATAGCCTTCTTCTACGTGTTGGACAAAGGCTTCAGGCGCTAGCGGCTGAGTTGCGAAGGCACCGTTGGCTTTTCGCCAGTGGCCCAAGGCCAAGCGATCGCGCTCAGCCCAAAACCGGTTGACTGCGGGAAATGTACGGCAGTAGTAGGTTTCATAGGGGCCTAAAATTTGCGCTGCACCGCCGCTATAGTTACCGCCGCCAGCCGGATCATCAATGGAATACATGAATGCAAAAGTTTGGCGGCAAGCAGGCAGGGTCAAGCGAAAATACCAGCCCTCAAAAAAACGAGTGGTTTGGCCTCGCCAATGGTAGCCGCTGTGGGGCGTCATTTTAAGCTTCTACCCAACGGGGAACATAGCGCCAGCCTTGTTTGAGTTCGGCGCGCCATTGCTGGTAGTTGGGCTGTTTTTTACCCACTAAGGCCCAAAACTTAGCCGAGTGATCCATATGAACGGTGTGGCATAGCTCATGCACTAGCACGTAATGGACGAGCGGGCGAGGCAAAAATAATAGCTTGTAGTTCAAACTGATGTCTTTATGGCTTGAGCAACTGGCCCAGCGTGTTTTTTGGCCCCGCACAGAAATGCGGCGACAGGGAAGCGCTAAGTCATAGCCAAGCTGGCGCAGCCAAGGGGCGAGATCACGATGAGCCCGATGGGCTAACCATTTACGCAGCACAGCTTGGCAGTTGGGCAGGTGTTCGGTGTTGCCCTGCAGGGTGAGGCGATTGCCTAAAGAGGGGATACAAAGCGTTTTGTTGCCCTGATCGCCTGGTTCATAGCGCACTGACCAGATCTCTAAATCAGCATCGGCAGCTTGATTGATGCTCGTGCTTTCTGGATGGCCGATGGTGTCGGACTGCCATCTAAAGATAATGGTGTCGGGCTTTTTGATCTGCCAATCTTGGGGGGTGGCGGCAGCGTCATTGAGGAGGCGCGATCGCGTTTTGACAATCCAACTGCGCCGCTTCTCCAAAATTGCGGGCAACTGAGCGTGATCAAACCCAGGAGGAACGACGACTTCGACCTCACCGGCTAGCGAAATTTTAATCGAGACGTGCTTGGCTCGATGGCTCATACGGACTCGATAATCCGGTAGGGGCGCTGCAGCGGTAGGACTCTGATCAGAATTTTGAAATAGCTCTAGCTGAGACATTGAGTTCAACGGCAATCAACACAGTCCTGAGGTAAACCAGTCTCTCTCAAGATTACTCTATGTGGAATATCTTACAAAACTGAGCAAAAAACGGCCAAAAAACTGGAGCCAATGAAACATAAACGATAGGGTGGAAGAGAGCCAGAGGGAAAAGCCATGAATAACAATGTTGGATTAATTTTAACGGCGCTGCTGGCGATCGCCCTAGGTTCTGGCGGCGTCATTGCCCTATTCTACGGCCTGAATATTCTTGTCGAAAGGTTTTTGCCGCAGCGATCGCACCGACGAATATTGCCCTGGATATATGTCGGGCCATCTGCATTGTTACTCTTGGGCTACTTGGTCATTCCCACAGTGCGTACGATTTATCTCAGCTTTTTGGGCCCCAAATCAGAGACGTTTGTCGGGTTTAGCAACTACATTTTTGCCTTCACCGCGCCTGATATGCTGCTCATTTTTCGCAACAATGCGTTTTGGTTGGTGTTGGTTACGGCCATCAGCGTTGGGCTCGGCCTAGTGATCGCCGTTTTGATAGACCGGGTGAAGTACGAAGCCATAGCCAAATCGTTAATCTTTTTACCGATGGCGATTTCATTTGTTGGTGCCAGCGTGATCTGGCGCTTTATTTACGCTTATCGGCCCATGGGCAGCGAACAAATTGGCCTGCTGAATGCAATTGTAGTATCGCTTGGCTTTGAGCCCATCGGCTGGCTAGTCAATCGGGGCATCAACAACTTGGCGCTGATCGCCATTATGATTTGGCTGCAGACGGGTTTTTGTATGGTACTGCTCTCGTCAGCCGTCAAAGGCGTGCCCCAAGATGTCATTGAAGCGGCAAGGGTCGATGGCGCGAATGAAATTCAGATATTTCGGCGGATTATTGTGCCGATGATTATGCCCACCGTGACGGTGGTGGCAACCACGGTGGTGGTGCTGGTGCTGAAAGTCTTCGATATTGTTTTTGTGATGACCGGCGGCAATTTGCAAACCGATGTGATTGCAAGCCGGATGATCAAAGAGATGTTTAACTTTCGCAATTTTGGCCGAGGGAGTGCGATCGCAGTGATTCTCTTAATTGCGGTCATTCCCGTCATGGTGGCCAATATTCGCCGTTTTCGTCAGCAGGAGCTAAATCGATGAGCAGCGCCGAGCGTCAAACCCGATCAAAACTTGAACGGTCTAAATTTGAGCAAATCGTAGCCAAAGCACCTGTGCATATTGCCGTCGTTGCGATCGCACTCATCTGGACTTTACCCACATTAGGGCTGCTGATTAGCTCCTTTCGCCCAGCCGACGATTTGATCCACAGCGGCTGGTGGACAGTGTTCATCAACCCATTTGAATTCACCCAATTCACCTTGAGCAACTATCAAGATGTTCTCTTCAACCAAGGCATGGGACAGGCATTTCTCAACAGTTTAGTCATCTCGATTCCAGCCACGGTTATCCCCATTTCCATCGCCACCTTTGCCGCCTATGCCCTCGCCTGGATGACATTTCCCGGTCGCCAAGTCTTGTTTATGACGACCGTAGCCCTACTCGTCGTGCCGCTCCAAATGACCCTGATTCCCGTCTTGCGCACCTACAACGCCATAGGCATTGCGGGCACCTATGTGGCAGTATGGCTCGCCCACAGCGCCTATGGATTACCCTTGGGCGTATATCTGCTGCGCAATTATATTGGCTCATTACCCCGCGACTTAATCGAAGCTGCCGCAGTGGATGGGGCCTCTCATTTACAAATATTTAGCCGCATTATTGTGCCCTTGAGTATGCCTGCGATCGCTCTTTTGCAGTCTTCCAGTTCCTTTGGGTCTGGAACGATTTACTCGTCGCCCTAGTGTATTTAGGCGGCAACCAAGATGTCGCACCCGTGACCCTTGTTCTGCGCAATATCGTCGGCGATCGCGGCCAAGACTGGTACCTCCTCACCGCAGGCGCATTTATCTCCATGCTCATCCCCATGGCCGTCTTCTTCGCCCTCCAGCGCTACTTCGTCCGCGGCCTCTTAGCCGGTTCTGTCAAAGGCTAATGGTTGTCTCATGCATCGTTTATCCTTCATCCTTTCTGATCAACCCATGGCCAGCGTCGTTTTTGAACAAGTCACCAAACAATACGAAAACGGCTACATCGCCGTCAAAGATCTCAATATCACTCTCGAAGATAAAGAATTTCTCGTTCTGGTTGGCCCGTCCGGCTGTGGCAAAACCACCTCTTTGCGAATGCTCGCAGGGCTAGAAGATATCAGCAATGGCAGCATTTATATCGACGGACAAAGGGTCAATAACGTCACCCCCAAAGATCGAGACATTGCCATGGTGTTTCAGTCCTATGCCCTATATCCGCATATGAGCGTCGCCGAAAACATGGGGTTTAGCCTAGATCTGAAAGGGACACCCAAAGCCGAAATTAAACAGCGCGTACAGGCAGCCGCTCAGCAGCTAGGCATCGAGCCCCTCTTAGAGCGTAAGCCTAAGCAGCTCTCTGGCGGACAGCGGCAAAGGGTAGCTTTGGGTCGAGCCATTGTCAGATCACCGGCTGTGTTCCTGATGGACGAGCCCCTCTCCAACCTCGATGCTAAATTGCGAGTACAGGCTCGCGCTGAACTCAGCCAGCTCCATAAAAAGTGGGCACCACCTTCGTATATGTCACCCACGATCAGGCCGAAGCGATGACCATGGGCAGTCGCATTGCTGTCATGAACCAAGGCATCTTGCAGCAGATTGACACACCCCAAAACGTCTATGAACATCCCAACAATATTTTCGTAGCAGGCTTTTTAGGCAGCCCCTCGATGAACTTTTTTGACGCTCAGCTTGTGCAACAATCGGCAAGCTTGGTGATTCAAACCAATAGCGGATTAGTCGTACCGATTCCGGCTAGCCGCCTACAGCGATACCGCGAATATGTCGGTCGCGCCGTTGTTTTCGGCATTCGCCCCGAAGGCATTTATCATCCCCAATATGTCCCTCCCGGCATTGATCCTGTCGGCATTCAAGCCACTGCCAGCGTGATAGAACCCATGGGCTACGAAGTGATTGTTTACTTCACCCTAGCCGACGGCACCGAGTTCATTGCACGGCTAGATCCTCGAGCCAAAATCTCTCCCCAAGAAGTACTCACGCTACAGTTCGATCTGACTCGCTTTCATTTATTCGACAAAGACAGCGAACAGATTATTTGAACCCAACCGTCTTGGTGAGCATTCCTGACAGAAGCTATCGCACTTTCTATTACTTTTCTGGGGAAGGCTTGATCACTTGCCAAATGATGAACACTGTAAACGACAGATAGCCGATAGTCACCAGCCAGTTTTGTAAACTATCTGAGTTTTCCATAGAGTCCATGCGGGTATAAGGTCAATCGCTAATCCCAAAGTAGTAATACAGTTCCATCATGCTGGAACTTGCCCACTACCAAACTCGCCAGTCCTCCCAGTCGAGATTGAAAATAGAAGTATTCGGAAACGCCGTAGGATTGCCGCCTTCATTGAGCTGACGTTGCAGCTTTTCGAGCAGTGGCTCAGGCGAGGGCAAATCATCTACCAGCTCATAGGGCAACACCTGATGGCGCAGGGCAAAGTCAATGGTATTGCCAGCGGCTGCCCCGACAGACCACTCAAAGGAATGGACGCGATAGGCGGCAGCAGCAATGTTGCTTGTGGCAATGGTTTTACCTGCAATCAGCAGATTGTCAATATTCTGGGGAATCATGGCGCGCAGTGGAATTTGCCCCGGATAGGCCTGACCATGGGCTTTACGAATATTTTCGTACTCGGTGTTGCCAGGGGTTTCAGGTGGAGACAAAGTGAGGCAAGGGTGAAAGTCAATGGCATATTGGGCAATCCCTACGGCATCGGGGTAAATCGTAGAGCGGGTGCGGCGCATAATGTCCTCGGCAGGGACTTGATCTTTGATCACCGCGACGGTGTTGAGTCCTGCGAGATTTTGCCATAGCTGCAGATAACGGTCTGGGCCGAGGGCGGTTGGGTAATACTCGTCGCGATAGTCAGCGCGGGAGATGTCAATTTCATTCACCATGAAGCCTTGGGGATGACTATAAGCAGGGCGGCCAACAATGCGGCGAGCTTCACGAATGTAAGGATATTTGGAAAGGCCGTGGGCGGTGCCCATGGGCGCATCGAAACCGGAGATAAAAACGTGGTTGGGGTGAGGCGTTTTGAGGTTGGGGCCAAGCTGAGAATCAGTATCACCAGCCACTAGCCAATGATAGTAGCTGTAGGCATTTTCTTCGGCTTTGCGCAAAGCATCGACGCGCAGGCCGCCTAGCCAGCCGTTAGGCGCAAGCTGCCCTGAGGCGGTGAGTTGAGCGTCGCTCAAATAAAATTGTCGGCAGCGGTGCCGGGGCGATAGTCGTTACCCCATGTCCAGTTTTGCATGGAGATATCTCCAGGGGCCACCTTGGAGACGCCAAACTGATTGCCTTCAGGGCGTGGTTCAGGCGCAGCGATGCGCCGGTAGGTAAAGACATAGTCAAAATAGTCGTCGTTGTCGCGGCGGCGCTCGTAGCTAAAGTAGGGCTCGTATTGTTGGTAGTATGGTGGCGCGAGCTGGGGCTGCGCTTCGGCGGTGCGCGCCATTGCAAAGGTATAGGTGAACCCTTGGGTGCAGTAAGGATCGCCTGTTTCGGTCGGGGAAGAAGGGTTGAGGGGCGATCGCGCATCTAGCCCCAAGCGATAGGGCACCCCCGACAGGGCAATCACTTCGCCCGTTTCTGTGGCTTCTACCACATACCAATCGGCTGGGCCAGCACTGTGATCGCTCACCGAGGGCACAAACTGAATGACAGCCTTAGTGAAGCGTTCAGAGTCTTCGTAGCGGTAGCTATCTATCAGGGTTTCTGAGAGCCGCTCAGTATTCAAAGGCGGTGCACCGACAGCAGGGGTATGTTGAATGGCGATCGCACTTTCAATCATCCGTCCATCGGCACTGATCGTCAGATCTTTCACCACTGTAGAAGGAAACCACTTCAGCTCACCGCCACCTTGCCGCGCCGCATCACGCAGCATTTCGCTCAAAATATGATGGGCATCACGGGGTAAAAAGCAGGACACACTCACCCAGCATCTGCCCGGATTGAGCATTCCATAAAAGTTGGCAATGCGCGATCGCAATTCCTTATAGCCCTCAGCATAAAACAGCAGTGCCCGCTGCCGTCTCGCTTCATCCAAAGCTGACGTTCCCTGGGATGAAATTTGTCCGCCTACCCAATCTGTCAGTTCCGTCATACAAACCGTACGTCCAGCCAAAAGGCTTTCATAGGCCGTCGCCGTACCCGCCAAACCACCACCGACAATCAGCAGCTCGCAGGCAACCATCTCATCAGGCACAGGCCCATTCGCCTGGGCCATAGCCGATTGAGAGCGGCTATGGGGCAAAGCCAACACCGCCACCAACACACCCAAAACACCAGCAGCACGACGACGAATCAGGACAGTAGCCATAGCAAATTCAAGCCCAATAAAGCATCACAATTGTCCTCAAAACTTCCCACTTCCCATCCCCCTTGGCAAGCCCTTTAAGGTCACTTCCCAAAAACTCAAAGGCGACCACCGTTCTAACCGGCCAATCACCAACCAAGGCAAACACCCATGCGGTGTAGGATGGTGACTAATCCGGTTGATCTCGACAACACATGCCCCAACGTCTCTTATTTATTAGCAATGGTCACGGTGAAGACGACAACTCCTCCCACGTCATCCGCTCTCTGAAGGCCATTCGCCCTGAGCTAGAGATTGCAGCCCTGCCCCTGGTCGGAGAAGGCCATGCCTACCGCAAACTCAGCTTACCGATCGTCGGGCCAACCTACGTCCTACCCTCCGGCGGCTTTACCTATATGGATCGGCTACGGCTGATCGATGATCTCCGCGCTGGGCTGCTAAACATGACCTGGAAACAATTTCAGGCGATGAAAAAATACGCCCCCCAAGTGGACTTTGTCGTTGCCACAGGCGATACCTTTGCCCAATCATTTGCCTACTTCAGCGGCAAGCCCTTTCTCTCCAACATCGCCTCCCTATCGGCAATGTACGAAGGCAGACTGAAAATGGACTTACTCCTATGGCAAATATTTAAATCTCAACGGTGTCAAGCGGTGGTGACCCGCGATGCTTTTACCGCTCAAGATTTGCAGCAGCAGGGCCTCAAAAAAGTGCGGTTTGGGGGCTTTCCCTCGGTGGATCGCATCAAGCCTACGGGGAAAGATTTACAGCTCAGCGCAGGGCAAAACATGGTAGCGCTGCTGCCAGGATCACGCACCGCAGAAGCCATTCGCAATTTTAAGCTAGCCATGCAGTTGGCCCAAGCAACCACCCAGCTCAATCCACAGCTACAGTTTCGAGCGGCGTTGGTGCCCAGTGTGATGGCAGCCGTCAAAACCATTTGCCAACAGCAAGGCTGGCAGTGCGAACAGCAGCACCATCCCACCCAGCAACCCTGGATGCGCTTACACCACGCAGGCGATGAGAGCTTTGCTTTACCCACCGAAATTCTGTGCTATAGCGATGCCTATAGCGACATTATCCGCTCGGCGACTTTGGTGTTTGGCATGGCGGGCATGGCGGTTGATCAAGCCGTAGCTATTGGCAAACCGGTCGTTCAGGTGGCTGGCACAGGGCCACAGTTCACCTATGCTTTTGCCGAAGCACAAGAGCGATTATTGGGTCTATCGGTGCGCACCATTGGGCAACAGGCCGCCACCCCAGCGGTGCTCAAAGCAGCCGCCCAATACATCGTCACCACCCTGGAAGATCCAGCCTACTTGCAAGCCTGCGTCGAAAATGGCCGACAAAAATTTGGCCCCTTTGGCGGCTCTGCTCGCATTGCCAACACCATTTTGCAGCATTTAGATCACGTCACGGCCAGCCCAACCGTCCCATCCGACACCGCCTCCCGTACCACACCTCCTGCCTCGTCAGCATCAGCGCCATCTCCATGAAAAGCTCCGCCTTAAACGCTTCTAGCTACCGACACCTATGGCCATTTTTGGTGGCACAACGCTCATGGCTGATCGTGACGTTTCTGTGTGTGATCGGCTATGTGATTACGGTGCCGATTTTGCCTTATTTAGCCAAAAATGCCTCCGGTGCCATTAGCCAGGGCGACCTCGGCAAAACAGCTTATTGGCTGAGTTTTGCCATGGCCGATTTTATCGTCCAAAGTGCCTTTTTATACGGCCAACGGGTGAGCGCAGCCAAGGCATCTTTAAATATGGTTTTATCGCTGCGCCAACAGGTGTATAGCCATTTGCATCTGCTGGGGATTGATTACTTTGCCCAAGCGCAAACGGGTGATTTGGCCTACCGCCTGACGGAAGATATCGATCGCATTGAAGAAGTCGTTTTCAAGATGTCGCAGCAGTTCACCAACTGCGTATTGCAAATTATTGTCTTGGCTGGCTATATTTTTTATCTCAATTGGCAGCTTTCTTTGACGGGCATTGTGGTGGCCCCTATTGTCGCTGTGATTATTGGCATGTTTGGGCAGCGGCAGCTCGTGCTCTCTCGGCGCAATCAAAATTCGATTGCCGATTTATCGTCATTGCTCACTGAGGTGTTCGGCAGCATTCGGATTGTGCAGGCGTTTGCCGCTAGCGACTATGAGGTCAAGCGCTTTACCCAACAGGCGAAAGTCAATCGCGACGCCAAGTATAAAACAGAGTACCTGACTTCGCTGCAATATCCGGCTGTGGGGCTCTTGCAGGCGTTGAGTGTGATGCTGTTGTTTATGATTGGCGCTTGGCAAATTTCACTGGGAAATTTGAATCCCGGTGACTTTGTGGCGTTTTTGACCGCGATCGCACTCTTGATCTCCCCGATTGATCTCTCCATTCAGCACTACAACCTATATAAGCAAACGGAAGCATCGGCGGAACGGGTCTTTGAGCTGATGAATTTGCAGCCCACATTAATTGAACAAGCCCATGCGATCGCCTTGCCACCCATCACGGGCAAAGTCCACTATGACAATGTCAGCTTCGGCTATAGCGAACGAGAGCCCATCCTCACCGACCTCAATTTACAAGTGAAGCCAGGGGAGGTGATTGCCCTCGTCGGCCCGTCAGGCGCAGGCAAAACCACTGTCGTCAACCTGCTGGCCCGCTTTTACGACCCGCAAGTTGGCCAAATCTTAGTCGATGGTATTGATATTAAAACCGTTACGATTCGCAGCTTGCGCCATCAAATCGGCATTGTTCCCCAAGAGACCACGCTGTTTTCTGGGACAGTGGCGCAAAATATTGCCTACGGCCAAACTGAACTGGATTATGAGGCGATCGCAACAGCGGCGAAAGTCGCCAATGCCGATGAATTTATCAGTCAACTATCGCAGGGCTACTATACCTGGGTGGGCGAGCGGGGCACCAACTTTTCAGGCGGACAGCGGCAAAGAATTGCGATCGCCCGCGCCATTCTGCTCAACCCCCGCATTCTCATCCTCGACGAAGCCACTAGCGCCCTTGACCCCGAATCTGAAGCCCTCGTCCAAGAAGCGCTAGAGCGGGCCATGCAAAATCGCACCGTATTTATCATTGCCCACCGACTGAGCACCGTTCGCCAAGCCGATAGAATTCTCTTTTTAGAAAAAGGCAAAATTTTAGAATCAGGCACCCATGCCCAACTCTTAGCCCAAGGCGGCAGATACACCCAGTTCTACACCCAACAGTTCGCCAGCTAGCTCTCGTTAAACGGCACACACTATCTGAGCACACTCACTTAAAAGCCGCCAAACAGCCAGACAGCAGGCATCCCACAGCCATAGGAAAGCCAGTACCGCTTTTACTCCCGCTAAGGAGTCAACAATACTGGCCATAAGGTGTGAGGAGCGTATCACTCCTGATAAATATCATCGGCTACACATATGACGCTGATATGACGACAGCATGAGAATCATGTGAAAATTTCAGAGAAACGCCTTATCAGCCTGCCTCTCATATCAGCCTGCCTCTCATATTCACTCTGCCTCTCATATTCAGCCTGCCTCTCATATCACTTGGCCTCAACGCTAATGCAGCCCCTGAAAAAGGGCTAGGCAGGTCCAAATTAAGTCCAGGATAAACAGCGACACCCAAGCAGTGACCACCGCTGCTGTCGCCGATTGACCAACCCCTCGACCATTGACAGCGGCTGTCAGCCCTCGACTACAGCTCACCACCGCAATCACCCCGCCAAAGAGTGAGGCTTTCGCCATAATCACCCAGACATCGGATACCGCCAAATAGGTGCGCACCCCATCTAAAAAAATATCCATAGACAATTCGTAAACCCGTGTGGTGATGAGACCGCCACTCACCACACCGACAAACAATGCCAACATGGTCAACACTGGCAGCATGATGGCACAGGCAATCACCCTTGGCATGACTAAATAATCAATCGGGTCAGTCCGCAAGACTTTGAGCGCATCGATTTGATGGGTCAGTTTCATCGCCGCAATTTCCGCCGCGAAGGCCGATCCCACCTGGCAGGCAAGCACACCGGCTGTCAGCAGCGGTGCTAACTCTCGGCAGTAGGCTGCGGCAAAAACACCCCCTAGCGCACTGACGGAACCAAAACGAGCCATTTCACGGGCTGACTGCAGGGCAAAAATAATCCCAGCACAAACGTTGGTCAACATCACAGGTGCCAAGCAACGAGGCCCCGCACACATCAGATGATCCATAATCTGGCGCTGCCCAAAACGCCCTCGAATCAGACGATGCATCACCTGGCCTGTGAGCAAAACAGCCATGGTGGAATGGTAAATTGGGTTATCGGCTTCTCCTCGGCTAGGCGATCGCACAGCTTCTGATCGCATTGTCGATAACGGGCGAGGCGAATACGCCCACCAACGAGATATACGCTTTGATATGGGCCAATCAGCTTTGACCATCGCAGTGGCGTCCCCTTTTTATCTATAGCTTCTGTAGCTTCAGCTTTTGTAGCTTTTGGCGAGTGAGTTAGGACAATAGTAATTCTCCCTGGAGAGGCTACGCCAACGCGGAAAGCCTTGACTAGCAGCAGCTCACTCGACTAGCAGCGGTGAGACCCTGCGTCGCTTTGCGGCGCTAAGGAATGCTCACCAAGACAGCGGTGAGACCCTGCGTCGTCTTACGGCGCTCAGGAATGCTCACCAAGACAAAGTTAAGGATGCATCCCTAACTTTGCCATACCAACACTTACCGGCAAGTCTTTAGGCCCCCTTGAAGCCAAGCTGACCCTACTTTTCCTAAGATTTCCCGGAGCAAATCTTAAACCTCCAGAATTTGATAGGTCGCCTCTTCGCCATTCGTGTACCCTCGAATATTACATTTCGTCAGTCCATTCGTGGGAAAAGGTGTGCAGGATTCAAGCCAACTGAGCGATCGCACCAATGCACTCTCTCACCAGTTGGCCCTAGCAACCAGTCGAGCGACAACAAGCTGAATCGCTTACAGGACAAAACATACAGCGCAATCGAGAGGAAATTGAGCAGACTCTGCATCGGTGAGCCACTATGTTTTTTATGCCAATGAGTTGATTTAATTGAAATGTATAGTATATTTGTACTATAGAAGTACTATAAACGTACTAAAAGAATGCTCGCGCCCCTTAAAAAGCGCTTGTCATCCCACCTTGGCGTCTTGGGATATGAAAAAAACTGACATGGAACTACAGGCTATTCGAGAAAAACTACAGTTACTTCAGGCTGAGCCGCCTGCAGCAGAAATCTTGGCTGCACCATGGTCTGCCTCTACAACTCAGCATCAACCGGCCCATAGTCGGCAAGCTCAGGCAATTGAAGCATTGAAACAAAGATCTTCCGCCAGCAATGCGGTCAATGCCCAAATAGACACCCTGATCGCCCAAGAGATATATAAGCTAGAGGTGCAGGCTCACCATATTAATGAGCGATCGCGCCAGCAAGCTGACGATTTGGCGGCCATGCAACGCATGGCCCAGCAAGCCGCCGTCACCCTAGAGCGGCAGGGTGTTCGGAAACATCCCAAACTCAGCACCATTGCACAGCTTTTTGCAGATTGTGACACTGTAGCCATTCCCCACATTGATAAAGATGACCAAGGCAACTTTACGCTGAACTACGACACAGTTGCCTTTCATCATGCCGCCCAAGATGCCCGAGAAACAGCAGCGTCTTTACGACAGCGAACCCCCGATCCGAGGCTATTCCGGCATCCGATTACACCTGGAAATTCTCTTATGACAGATAATTTCGTGGTAAATGAAAAGGCCCACTCACAAAATGATTGGCCTCAAAATATCTGGACTCAAAATATCTGGGCTCAATTGAGCGATCGCATCCAAAAGCTACTCTGGCAGTCCCGCCACCACCGCGACCAAAACCACCGAGACCAAAACCACCGAGACCAAAACCACCGAGACCATCACAATCAGCCAAGCAGAGAGACAGCATTTGCCAGCTCAATCGCACGCCCTAACGCGGCAGATACCGAACGGGCAGACCTTGAAATGGAAGAGACCGAATGGGAAGGAATTGAGCTGACTGAGCGTGACGACGCTGAACACAACGGCATAGTAGAAGGCTTTATCGGACAAGAAGGCGTTATCGGACGACCTTTGGCAGACTATCCGGCCATCAGTCAGTTGCCATGGTTATATCGTTCGCTGCACAGCGCCCTTTGGTTTAGCAGTGGGGCAATTATCAGCATCGTCATTGAATCTGCTGCCATCAGCCACCCCCTCTTTAAAAATTTTCTATTAGTCAGCTTAAGCAGCATGGTTGTATTTGCCCTTTACCAAGTTGTCTTTTCAAAATCTGACAACTATAGCTTGGTGTATCGATTGTTCATTGGCATGTTAGGTCTGCTGTTGGCCAGCTTTTTAGTTTAATCAAATTCTTTTCAAATTCTCTTTTGCCAATATTTGCCTTCAATCATCTTTACCGATTGCCACTATTCTCTTTCTTTTCATCAGGTAAACGCCATGACAATCTCTAGACACACCTATCTTCCCGCCAAACCTTACACCGATCAATCCCGTACTGGCCAATCTCGTAGCGCCAACTCTCACCTTGGCCAATCCCGTACTGGCCAATCCCGTAGCGCCAACTCTCACCCTGGCCAGTATCCAGCCACTAAACCTCAAGGCACCACATCCCCCTCCCTCAAGCCCTTATTGGTCGGCGGACTCATGTTCGCCCTGATTGGCATTGTGTTCCAGCTTGGCGGTGCAAAAACACTGTTCAATTCTCAGATTTTGTCAGCCAAATCTCTAAGCCGCGATCGCACATCCACAACATTGGCCAAATCTTGTGAAACACCGATTAACGAGACATCAAGACTCTCACGTCAACAACTTTTAGAGCTATTAGCCGTCCCCGAACGCGATAGCAAAAGCAAAGTGACTCAAATCGTCAAAGAACCCTACTGCCAGCTATCTAGCCTCAAAATTCGAGCCGGTGTAGACGCACAGCGAGATGCTTATCCGCTAGAGTTTGATCCGCAAACAACGCTCGTAATCCTCTATGAAAATGATGAATATGCAGGCTACCGCTTTAAACCTTAGGACACTTATACTTGCGGGCAGCTTTTTCCTTAGTAGCTGCGCAGCCCAATCCATGCCTGAAGTCAGATCAATCACCCTACAACAACAGTGGGCACTCAATCCTGGCGATGAAATCGCAGGCAATTCAATTGCGGGCAGCCTAGGCGATATTTCTCTTTATTTAAGCAATGGTCGGATCAATGCCCCTTTTGATGGGGAGGTAGAACCTAGCGAAATAGCCCAGTGCGTTTTATACTCCACACCTGAAATTCCTGCCTATTTATTTCGCCTATGCGGACTCAAACACCTCTCCTATGGAGACATCAAAGCGGGTAAACCCATTGGGAAAGGAAACTATGTCAGCTTTGCCACCCTCAGACGCCAACCCGATGGCACTTGGATTATTGTGGAACCTGCCAAAGGCGTTTTAGAGAAATCACTGACCAACGAGTAGCCACGCCTAGGCTATAAGCTGTATCTGCTGTATCTGCCAATCCACTCTTCTGCAATCATTACTCCCTTCTGTTCATTTCCGATTAAGTCCTGCACTGCTATGTTCAAATCTCCTCTTCTCTTTGCGATCAGCGTCTTAGTCACCTGGCTCAGTTGGAGCAGTATTGCCAAAGCCAATGATGACCCTCTTGCGCTAACCTTTTCGCTGCCACCCGTTTCTGCAACAGCTACCGTCCCAGAAGCTTCACCGCATAAGATTGAGGCTGTTGCGATCGCGCCTCCTCCAACCGCAAACGGCCAGACAGAAAACGTTCAGACAGAAAACGGCCAGACAGAAAACGCTCAGCTCAAGCATCCTCAAGCAGAAGCACCCCATGATGCAACGCTCTCACGCTACGAAGATCCGTTACCGCCTTTAGCCTTTGCCAACACGCCCCCATCAGCACCTGAGCAACAAGATGAGATTGCCCTGAGCTTTGCCAGCGCTGAAGTAACCCTACCCATGAACAATTCAGCCACCGACAACAAAGCAGAGATCACCGCCCCTCAACCCACAGAAAATCATTCAGAACAAAATAGTACTGCAGATCTATATCCATCTGAAATCATCTCAGACAACGCCGCCGATATCGCCTCTCTTTTAGCGCTGCCATCTACCCACACCGCACCACCAACCCAGATTGCAAAACATGCCACAGGCTTAGATGACTGGATTTTTGAAGGGGGCTCTAGTTCATTAGTCGCCCATACCGTTGGCAGTGCCGAAGGGACTCGCTCAGCAGACGGCACACGCACTCAGGCCTACTACGGTCACGTCGATCCGGGCAATGGTGTGTGGAATCTGGGCACGTTTTCCTATCAGCATGGGGCGACAACACCTGAAGAAGCTGATGTCAAGCAGCTCCAGCGCCTCAAAAAGCAGGGCCTCCAGCTTGAAGAAAAAGCCGCCAAGCACGGCATCAAACTGTCACTAGAAGCCAAGCTCAATGGCATAGACTTAGCCAATCAAGCCCCACTTGCAGCACTTGATCGCGGCGGCTACATTGAGCAACTCGCCAAGGCCTACCGCCTCAACATGACCGGCGAAGATGCGATTGTATGGGCCAGAACCCACGCATACCTTGACCCAGATACCAAGCAATGGAATGCGCCTGGGCTAGGCAATAACGTTTACAGCATCGATCGCGATCAAAGAAGGCGAGCAGATGCGATCGCAGCCGCTCACAAAGCTTACATTAGCCAAGATGCCGAGGCATTGGGCTTAGCTAACTTAAACAGCATTAGCCTTGAGGCGGCATCTGAACCGGCAGCAGTCAGCTTTGGCGCAGCGACGGCCAAAACAACCAGCACAAACTCAGCCATGCCCAGCGAAGTCAGGCCCAGTGAAGTCAGGCCCAGCCAAGAGACCAATCAATCAGCGCTATCTTTTCATCTAACGCCTACCCCTGCGCCAACATCCACACCTATTGCCCCTGCAGATTTGTTAACGTCTTCTAGCGATACAGGTCAGGCGGTAGTCCCTGTTGAAGGCATAGCATCAGAGCCGCCAGAGCCCTTAGAACCTGAAGCAGCTAGCCAGCCTACAGCATCCAGCCAGCCTATCGAATCCATCAAACCCACAGATGCTGTAGAGCCAACAGAAGAGCCAACAGAACCACCCCGAGCAATCACAGCGCCTGATACCCTAGCGCCCATAGCACCCGATGCAGCCCCCAAAGTTCTCCCTGTCCCATCGGCATCAGTACCTACAGCCCCATCATCAACAGAGCTAACCCTTCCTGCCCCCTTAGCAAACACCGAGCAGCAAGCTTATCAACCCTCAGATCAATCCTCAGAGAAACCCTCAGAATCTACCCCCCGAAAGCGCTTTTGGTACTATGAAGACACGGTTGGGCAGCAAGCAAAACAACCGTCAAAATAGACAATTACTTTGAGTTCGAGCTAAAGTGGTAATGGTTATGATTTAGCCCTAGCACGGCAAAAGCCACTGTGGCCTGTCCCCAGTGGCAAGTATCCCAAGTTTTCGCCCATATTTTCATTCATAGCTGTTATATAGCCATTCTCCGAACCCAAGCCGTATCCCGCGCCATGCAACCAGTCACTCACATCGCTTCGCCCATTGAATCTTTAGAAGAGGCAATTGAGCGCTGCCAAATATTAGGGATGCGCCTCAGTCGTCAGCGGCGCTACATTTTAGAACTCCTCTGGAAAGAAAGAGAACACCTCTCCGCCCGAGAAATCTACGATCGACTGAGTCAGCAGGGCAGAGAAATCGGTCATACTTCGGTATATCAAAACCTAGAAGCGCTTTCCGAGCAAGGCATTATTGAATGTGTAGAGCGATCAGATGGCAGGCTTTATGGCCACCTTAGCTCGCCGCACAGCCATGTCAACTGCACAGATACACAACAAATTATTGACATTAATATTGAGCTTCCTGAAGAAATTCTGAAGCAGGTAGAGGCTCAAACAGGGGTAAAGGTCTCAGATTATCGCATTGACTTTTTTGGGACAAAGACAACACAATCGCCATAGTCACCAAAGCCATAGTCATCCAAGCCATAGTTACAATCGCCATAGTTACAATCGCCATAGTCATCCAACGTAACGACCTTCACAGCCTTACCATTGGCCACTGAGCAACGACTGGTTATAAGCCAGAGTGCTGACATTATCTTCTAGCCATTCAGCACTTCTTTACTAAAAACCACTAATACCGCGCCAAACATCAAAGCTGCAAATGCCAAATCCATCGCTCTTTTCTCTTCAATCATAAAGGACAAGAATTATCCAAACAAATCGTAGCCAAGCGGCGGCGCGTATGGCCTCTGCGAAACCACGCGCTACTTTATAGCCAAGACAAAGTAAGGCTGAATTCTTACTTTGCTACACCTATCACCACTGCATTATCTCTAAACTTCCCGACTTTTCTGCAGAGGTGAGTATTCCAACCTACAATTCATCAAACTTTATTGATATTTATGGATTGGGCTTCATTCAGCCTCTCCATCTCGCAAGCTGGAGTCACACTGACTGGGTCTCTCACTAACTGCGAATTTGCACGGGCATGACAAGATAGGTGATTTTAGTGCCGCCTAGCGGCGTCAGCACAGAAGGACTCGTCGCTGTATTGCATTGAATTTGAATTTCAGTTGAGGGCAGCGCCTTCAAGCCTTCGAGCAAGTAACGGACATTGAAGGCAATGTCAAGATCTTCGCCAGTAATCTGCGCGGATAAGGTTTCTAATCCGCTGCCGACTTCCTGGGCTTCGACCGAAAGCGCTAACGATTGCGTCTCATTTTGAATCGATAGCTTGACGATATTATTTCGCTGATCGGCCATTACCGCAATTCGCTCTAGTGAAGCAATGAGCTGCTTACGATCAACTGTGAGCTGGCGCTCAAATTGCTTAGGAATAAGCTGACGGTAGTTGGGATATTGGCCTTCTAGCAAACGCGTGGTAATTCGTTGCTGCCCCAGATCAAAAACCACTTGAGTGGCATCAAGCTGAAACGAAACGGGTTCATTACTCGGACAAGCTTGCAAAATTCGCTCTAGCTCACGCAGGGCTTTACCGGGAATCGTCACATTCATGGTCAGCATCGCTGTTGCTGCACCTTCATCATCTATCGTTTGCACCACGGCCAATCGATGGCCGTCTGTCGCAGCAAACTCTAGGCTGGCATTATCAGCACTCAGGTGGACGCCAGTGAGCACTTGCTTGGTTTCGTCAGCGCTCGTCGCAAACAACGCCCCCCGCAAACCGGCCACTAAAGCCTCAGCAGAAATCTGTACAGGCTCAGCCGCCGTTACTTGAGGCAGGTTAGGGTAGTCCTCAGCGCTAAGTCCACGAATTTGATAGTGTCCGGCAGAACAGGCCAATGTGACGACCGGCTCATTATCATCTTCAGTGATATCGAGTTCTTCATTGGGTAAGCGAGAAACGATGTCACCGAGCAATTTAGCCGGAAGTGTCAAGGTACCCCCTTCTTCTACTTGGGCCGCAAATGTGGTCTGAATACCCAAGGTTTCATCAAAGCCAACGAGGGTAACATGCTGAGTCTCGGCATCGGCGGTGACTAAAACATTGCCCAATACAGGTTTACTCGGGCGAGAGGAGACTGCACGGCTCACCAGTGAAAATTGGCTATTAAAATCGGTTTGCGGGCAGCTAAACTTCATTGCTCTGGTTATTACACTCTGGTTATTACGCTCTGGTTATCACGCTGAGATGCCCAATACTATCACCCTGCTAGCCCAGTGCAATAGCTTTTCTCTAGCAAATCAAAATCAAAAAAGTCATGCTCTTCTGATCCCTTTTTGATCTTTAAAAGATTTATTTCTTTTAGTAGTAGTAGGGACTGTGGAAACTGTGGAAAGCGTGGTGAACCCATGATGTCGAGTTGCTTGTAGCAGTTTAGCCCCTGTGGAAAGTCTGTGGAAAAATCAGGTTTTTTCCACAACCCCCGAAATGATTGGTTTCTTTTCCACATTTGTCAATGACTTATCCCCTCTCTCTCCACAAGTTTTCCACAGGAAATGGGTGCTTTTCCACAGGAAAATCCTGTATACACTTTATGTTTCTTCATGGTTTGCTGACTCCTGGTTTGTCGATCGGTTGAGTCCCTTAGCAGCGGTGAGACCCTGCGTCGTTGTACGGCGCTAAGGAATGCTCAGAGCTTAACCATGGCCGCCTACGGTTTCCCTAGGGCTGTATTGCGCTCAAAAGAAAAGCTCCTGAACAACCAAGGTTCAGGAGCTTTATTCAGGAGCTTTAAAGTTCTGGGGACTGTCGAGCAGATAATGGTGGATTTGGAATAGCTCTTGAATCGCTATTGATTGGAAGTGATGGTAATGCGATCGCTCACTTCCCGAATTTTTTGCGCCAAGTTCAGATCTCGCTTGATCAACTGAGTAATCTTATCGCAGCTATACATCACGGTTGTATGGTCTTTGCCACCAAACTTTTCGCCGACCTTAGGCAAGCTCAGATCGGTGTGCTGTCGCATCAGGTACATGCCGACCTGCCGCGCCAAGCTAATTTCGCGACGCCGAGAATTACTTTTGAGATCTTCGACAGAGATTTTAAAGGCATCAGATACGGCCTTAATCACAGACTTCGGCGCAACCTCTATGCGTTCGGTCGGTGGATCTAATACGGGCACGAGGTTTTCTACGGTCATCGGTAGCCCAGAGATAGAGGTATAGGCAATTGCCCTTGTCAGTGCGCCTTCTAGCTCACGAATATTGGTGGTGTAGGAAGACGCAATATACTCGGTGACATCACGGGAAATGACGACCTGCTCGTATTCAGCCTTTTTTGCAAAATGGCCATACGCGTTTCAAAATCCGGCGATTGAATATCCGCAATCAGCCCCATTGAAAACCGGGAGCATAGCCGCTCTTGTAGGCGAGGAATTTTGTTTGGGGGGCGATCAGAAGCCAATACGATTTGCTTTCCAGCCTCATGTAGCGTGTTGAAGGTGTGGAAAAATTCCTCTTGGGTATATTCTTTGCCCTCGATGAATTGAATATCGTCTACCAAGATGACATCGACTTCTCGGTACTGTTCGCGGAACCTTTGCATGGTGTCGCGACGAATAGAAGCGATCAGATCATTGGTGAATGTTTCTGTCGAAACGTAGGCAACCCGTGCATTTTGATCGCTTTCCATGCGATAGTGGCCGATCGCCTGCATCAGGTGGGTTTTGCCTAGCCCGACGCCACCACATAAAAAGAGGGGATTAAACTCACGGCCAGGTGATTCGGCGACAGCCAAAGCGGCGGCATGGGCCATACGGTTATTGGCACCGACCACGAAGCGCGAAAAAATAGCTTTGGGGTTGAGATCGGATGAGTCGCTATCGACTCTTTCGCTGACCTTGTCAATTGCGGCTAAGGTTTTGCTGCTAGGTGTTGACGGTAGTGCATCGCTAGGAATAGGTGAGGGCGTTGTCTCACTTGTGACCGTGATAGAGACCTCAACACTGTGGCCAATGACTTCTGCGGCTACCTGAGAAATTTGAGCGAGATAATGCTTTTGTAGCCAGTTGCGGGCAAAGGGATTGTCTGTTAGGAGGACAAGCTGCTGTTCTGATAGGGCTTGAATGCGCGTGGGCTTAATCCAGGTTTCGAACGTAGGGCCACTGAGCTGACCTTCAAGCTTTGAGAGAACTTCGTTCCAAAGATTTTCTTTTATCTGGCTCACAGATCCACCTCTACGATTTTCTTGGGGGTTTTCTTTGGTATTTTGAGCAGTCAGTGCTAGACAGCGCCTTTAAGGGGATGTTCTGCCTGACACGGATTGGCCTGGTTTATAGGGGGGTATATTTTGGGGCTGTGTTTGAGCGTTGCTGGCTTGACGTTGACTGATTTGATATTGATGCTTTGATATTGATGCTTTGATATTGATGCGATGCTTATTCTGATTTTTGCTTGTCTGTAGGTGCTGTCCTGTTAGGTTTTGGCCTGTTATGTATTGGCTGATACAGGTGCCCTTCAGTAAAAATTGCGGGGACTTTCTAGAGTACTAGATATAGCGTCCAAAAAATTGTAGAAATCTAGATATGTGGTTAAGGCGATCAATAAAGGCTGATAGGAGATAGGCATTCTGAGTCGATTTGGCAGCGAGTCTATGAATTATAAGGGGTTATTTCTTTTCGATTCGCCTCCTTAGAGACTTTTAAAGTTTGATGACATGGGCGGCCTTAAATGCTGTTGGCAATCGTCTTGAAAGTGCGATCGCACACTTCTTCAAAACGCGATCGCATACCGGTTCAAACCGCGATCGCATACTGGTTCAAAAGATCGCAACAACAGGTTTGTGATTATGCTTTGGTAAAACTCATTTTATTTTGTAGCGACAGCTACATAGAGATAATCTAAAAAGATATTCTGAAGAGACATTCTGTCAAACTGTCACTGCAAACCCACAGCCTTTTTTTGAATTTGCTAGAACAAAAAAGGCTGGAATGATGGCATCAAAAGTCTGGAATCCAAAAGCCCCTTATCCCTAAATATTGGAAATACATCTCGTGAAAGCTCAAGGCATGAAGCAGTCTAAAAAAAATCTTAAGCGTGCTCGCAGCCTTCGTCAGGTGATGGCCTATGCCATGATGACTGCCGCCAGTACAGGTACGGTTTTGCTGGTTACCGGGCGAACATTCTCTCAGTCAGCAGCCAATGTGGAGTCAGGCTATAACTACGCAGAAGCTGTGCAGTCCGAAGATGCTCAGTGGGCACTTGTGCCAAGTGCACCCCAGACGGCAGTCCCTATCTTCGATACAGACACTGCTGTCAACGGTGATCGTGAGCTGTTAGCTCAGGCGACGGGGACAGAGCGATTAATCGGCGGCGCTAACTTTATCGCTGCGGCTGTCGAACGGGTAGGCCCTGCCGTGGTGCGGATCAACTCTGCGCGTACCGTGACCACCAGCGTGCGGCCAGGGATTTTTAACGATCCCTTTTTCCGCGAATTTTTGGGGATATGGGGGTGCCTGAGCAGCCTGCTCAGCGAGTAGAGCGCGGTACAGGCTCAGGGTTTATTCTCAGTGCCAATGGCACGATTTTAACCAATGCCCATGTGGTAGAAGGCGCAGATACAGTAACGGTGACCTTTAAAGATGGTCGGGAGCTGCGGGGGGAAGTCATCGGCGAAGATCCGTTGACAGATTTGGCGGTGATTAAGGTTGATGCGACGAATTTGCCGACGGTGACGGTGGGTAATTCGGATACCCTGCGGCCCGGTGAGTGGGCGATCGCCATTGGTAATCCACTGGGTCTCGACAATACGGTAACTGCTGGAATTATTAGCGCTACAGGGCGCACCAGTGCGCAAATTAGGGTACCCGACAAGCGTGTGCAGTTTATTCAAACGGACGCGGCGATTAATCCCGGTAATTCGGGTGGGCCTTTGCTGAATGAGCGCGGTGAAGTGATAGGGGTGAATACGGCCATTATTGGTAATGCCCAGGGCTTAGGCTTTGCGATCCCGATCAATCAAGCGCGGGCGATCGCCGATGAGCTGGTGGCCAACGGTCGCGTTGAGCACGCCTATCTCGGCATTCAGATGCGCACCCTGACAGCGGCTTGCGCGATGAAATTAATGCGGATCCTCGATCGGGTTTACGGCTACAGGCAGAAGCTGGGGTTGTAATTTTGGGCATTGCGCGTAACTCGCCTGCGGCTCAGTCAGGGTTGCAGCTAGGCGATGTGATTTTGTCGATGAATGGGCAGGCTATTTCAGAAGCGGATACGGTGCAGCGCGTTGTAGAAGGAACGGCGGTTGGCGATGCGATCACCATGAGCGTTGATCGCGGTGGGCGCACTGTAGAACTGTCGGTACGTCCTGGTGCTTATCCTGTGCAAGCGACACGATGACCCCTGAGATGAGACTATAGCGTTTCTCACTTGGCTAGAGTACAGATATTGTGGTGAAACCTTTGCAGGAAAACGGGCCAAGTGAGTAGTCTGTACCGAATGCATCCGGTACAGACTATAAAATCTGACAGACACCGACGGTTAACCGATATTTAACCAAAAGTTAACCGATATTGAGTCCGATATTGAGTCAGATATCTGAACTGCCTAGCGATAGTTGGTGCGCTTGAATCCTGGTGAGGATAGTTCTGGCCTGTCGCTACAATAAAGGTCTAGGCATAGGATCAAAGGGCGATATGGCTAAGGTGTTGAAAGTTGCAGAATTGGGTAATGCGGTGTTGCGATCGCCCACCTCGCCGATTGAAAATATTCACTCTCCCGTGGTTCAAAGGCTGATCGATAATCTGATTTACACCGCTAACAAGACAAATGGTGTGGGTATTGCAGCGCCTCAGGTATTCGAAAGTGTGCAGCTTTTTATTGTCGCCTCGCGGCCTAATCTGCGCTACCTCAATGCGCCCGTGATGGCCCCTACACCGATGATTAATCCTCAGATTGTGGCGTTCTCCGACGAGCAGGTGCAAGGGTGGGAGGGCTGTTTGAGCGTGCCAGGGATTCGAGGGCTGGTGATGCGATCGCGCGAAATAGAAGTTCTGTATTGCGATCGCTACGGCAAGCAGCATCAAAAAGTGTTCACCGACTTCGTCGCGCGTATTATTCAACATGAGTACGACCACATCCACGGCAAGCTCTTTTTAGACAGAGTCGAAAGTACGCTCGATTTAATGAGCGACGCCGAATATCACGCTCAGATTGTCTGCGGTTAGCCGCCTTGACTAGCAAAGTCAGAATGCATCTTTGCTTTACTTGGCTATATCTGAACGTGAAGATCTGAACGTGAAGGTGTCTCCCGCCTGATCCGAACATAAAGTCGATCAGGTGGGTATCAGCGGTGATGTCTAAATGGTATGAGACATTGTATTTAGACGAGCTGGATGTATCAGACGAGAGGGCAAGGCTATTGTGTGGCCTCCATCAGCCAGCGATATACCTCAGCTAAATCGCTGACTTGGTAGTGGGCGTTGAGCCCGCTGGGGTTAGGCAGCGCCCATACTGGGGTGCCTAACCAGTCAGGCTGAGGGCCAATTTTAGCTTTGGGTTGAGCGAAGGCGATGCGGTAGGCACTGATGCCGAGAAACGCTAAGCATTTGGGCCGGTACTGCTGAATTTTCGCAGCGAGGCGCAGACGGCCTGCTTGGATTTCAGCTTTGCTGAGTTCATCGGCGCGAGCCGTAGCGCGAGGGGCCATATTGGAGATGCCGTAACCTAACGCTAGCAGGGAGGCATCTTCACTGGGGTGATACAGGCGCGGCGTGATGCCCGCTTTGTAAAGCGCTAGCCAAAAGCGGTTGCCCGGTCTGCCAAAGTGGTGACCGATAACGACGCTGTACAGGCTCGGATTGATGCCGCAGAAAAGAATTTTGAGGTTGGGTGCAATGATGTCGGGCATGGTTTGGCCGCGGGCGGCGGCGAGCTGCTCTTTGGTGGGGCCTTTAGGCATAGGAGAAGGAAGGAAGACAGGACAGATGAGTGATGAGTGATGCACAAGGCGTGATGCCTGTTGGCGGTGTCTGTTGACGGTTTCTGTTGACGGTTTCTGTTGGCGGTGTCTTGATTATGGCAGGGGATCATGGGCGGGGTATGTTGCGAGGTGAGTCAGGGCTCTATGATTGGGAGGTCTGTTTTTGAATGTTTTTAGACTAACGGTTGCGATACTAGCTATGAAATCCACGCTCAATGAACTGAAAATCCGTCTGCAGGCTGCGCTAGCGGCTGCGTTTGGTGAGCAGTATGGCGATCGCGATCCGCTGTTGGTGGGTACCAATAATCCTAAGTTTGGTGATTTTCAGGCCAATGTAGCCATGTCGTTAGCGAAACCGCTGAAGCTCAATCCAAGGGCGATCGCCACAAAAATCACCGAAAATTTAGACGTTGCTAACTTTTGTGAAACACCTTCTATCGCTGGGCCAGGGTTCATTAACTTGAAGCTGAAAAGCGAGTATTTACAGCAGCAGCTCAAGGCCGTGCATGGCAGCGATCGATTGGGCATTGCTAAAGCTAATCCACCTCAAAAAATTATTGTTGATTACCCCAGTCCGAATATTGCCAAAGAAATGCATGTCGGCCATTTGCGGCCAGCGGTCATTGGGGAATGTTTCGCTAGAGTGGTTGAGTTTTTGGGGCACGATGTGCAAAAGGTCAGCCATGTTGGCGACTGGGGTACGCCCTTTGGCATGTTGATTGCCTACTTGCAAGCAGCCTATCCCGACCCTCAGGCCGCGGCTGAAGCCTCTACCTCTGGAGATTTGGCAACCTTTTACCGACAGGCAAAACAGCGCTTTGATCACGATGAAACCTTTAAAGAAAATGCTCGCCAAGCTGTTGTCAAGCTACAGGCAGGCGATCTAGAGGTGTTAGAAGCCTGGGAGCGAGTCTGTCAGCTCTCAAAGCGCTCCTATCGAAAACTCTATGATTTGTTGAATATCTCCAACGATATTGTTGATCGCGGCGAGTCTTTTTATAATCCTTTTCTACCTGATGTGATTAAAGATCTCAAAGCGATTGGGCTATTGGTTGAAGATAACGGCGCTCAGTGTGTTTTTTAGAAGGTTTACGAACAAAGACGGTGACCCGCTGCCGATGATTGTGCAAAAGTCCAATGGTGGCTACAACTATTCCACAACAGATTTGGCCGCGATTCGCTACCGCATCAATGAAGATCGCATCGATCGCATTATCTACACCACTGATGCTGGTCAATCCAATCACTTTGCGCAAATTTTTCAGGTGGCTCGGCGAGCAGGTTGGGTGCCTGACGATGTCGAGCTGAGCTATGCGCCGTTTGGGTTGGTACTCGGTGAAGATGGTAAGCGACTGAAGTCTCGCTCCGGCGAGGCGGTGCCTTTGAAAGAGCTATTGGATGAGGCGATCGCTCGCACTCGCGCTGATATAGAACAACGTTTAGCAGCGGAAGGTCGAACAGAATCTGAGGCGTTTATTCAAAATGTTGCTGAAAAGGTGGGCATTGGTGCAATTAAGTATGCTGATTTGAGCCAAAACCGCGTCAGTGACTACACCTTTAGCTATGACAGAATGCTCGATCTCAAGGGCAACACAGCCCCTTATATGCTATACGCCTACGTGCGAGTGCAGGGCATTAGCCGTAAAGGCGGTGTGGACTTATCGAGGCTAAACGCTGAGGTGAAGCTCACGGAAGAGAGCGAATTTACCTTGGCGAAACATCTGTTGCAGATGGATATGGTACTCGATGAGGTCGAACAAGAGCTGTTGCCCAACCGGCTATGTCAGTATTTGTTTGAGCTAAGTCAAAAATTCAATCAGTTTTACGATCAGTGTTCGGTGCTTCAAGCAGAAGATGCGGCTCGAACATCGCGTTTGGTGCTCTGTGATTTGACGGCAAGGTCGCTTAAGCTCGGTCTTGATTTGCTGGGAATAGATGTTTTAGAGCGTATGTAGCGCGCATGTAGAGCGCAGCTAGTGCAGCTCACGATGCATCTGCAAGCTGCTTTGGGTAAGGCTAGGTTTGCCCTGCCAACTGCAAAGCAAGAAACAAAATGCTAAAGCCTGACAAATAAAGCAAGCCGACAGTGGCTAGTCTCGCTAGCCAAGGTGCGGGCTGGCGCTCTTCTGCGAGGGTGCGAATGCTGCGCATGTTTAGCCAGGCATAAAAGGGGGCGCAGGTGAAGGCGATGATGGTAATGGTATTAATTAACGGTTCAAAGCCAGCGGTAAACAGGCTAAGCAGCAGCGCGGCTAGCAGTATTAAGCTCAAGGTAAGGGCCTGCTTAATCGGAAAATGGCTGGATTGAGCAGTGGGCCACAGTTCGTATAGAGCCGCTTCTAAGGTGCGTGGAAAGGCATCAACGACGGTGAAGGTTGTGGAGAAAATAGCTGCGATCGCACACAGCCCAATCACCGGCTCAGCCCAAGCCCCAATGTACTGGGTATACATACCCACCAACTGCCCTGCGAACGCCGCTGGTTCTGCCGACAGTCCCTGCTCTGGCAAGGTCAGCGTCCCCAATATCAAAAATAGACAAGCCAACACCACCGTCAGCACATAGCCCACATTAAAATCCAAGCTCGCCGCCGCCATCGAAGTCGATTGGCCCCCGGCGGCTATCCGCTCCTCGCTATCGGCTTGCACCCACAGCGACTGCCATACCGAAAGCTCTAGCCCCCCAGGCATCCAGCCCATAAACGCGACCAAAAAAGGCACCGCAGACCAAGCAAAAATAGCTTGGCGACCGCCAACAGTTGTAGATGCAACTGTTGAATTTGAAGATGCTACGACCCAAGCAGCTACGCTTGGCGTTTCCATCATGCTGGAAGAACTAGATATTGTGAGCACTTTAGTCACGGCCATCACCACGGCTGCAACTGTCGCTACTGCCAGCAAAATGACACACCACTTGGTAATTTGCTCAAATAGCCGATAGCGTCCGATGGCAATGAGGCCCCAGCAAAAACCAGCACCGCGACTGCCAATACACTCACAGATACCTGCGGCAACCACAGATATTGCAGCAGCATGGCCGCTACGAAAGCATCGACGGCAAAACTGCCCACCGCGCTGATCACGCTCATCACCAAAAAAGGAAAAAAGAAGCGCTTTCCCTGCTGCCGGTACGCCTGAATCAGATTTTGGCCAGAAGCTGCGGCATAGCGGTGTCCATACTCATAAAACGGATACTTCATCAGATTTGCCAGCAGCACAAAAATCAGCGCACTCCAGCCATACATTGCACCCGCGCGCGTACTCTGCACTAAGTGGGAGACCCCAATCGCCGCGCCCGCCATCAGCAGCCCTGGCCCTAACTGTGCTAGCGGTTTGCTCAAAGCAAACGGCCAGCGCTTGTCTTCTACGGCTGGGGTCATAAAGCGTGGTCACAAAAATACGTTAAATTCTTTAAAGACTGTAGCGCTTTTATCCCAATGAATTTACTTTTCGTGCCCGGTTTGTTGCTGTCGTTGCTGGTGATCGGCTTAGCCGCTTATGTGCTGACGGCTCGGCGCTATGATTCGTCGGCATCCGTTGCGACCTCCTACGATGCCTGGACACAAGACGGCATTTTAGAATTTTATTGGGGCGAGCACATTCACTTGGGTCACTATGGTTCGCCGCCGCAGCAAAAAGATTTTCGTCAGGCCAAGTACGACTTTGTGCATGAAATGGTGAAATGGGGCGGCCTCGATCAGTGTGTTCCTGGTTTGACGCTGCTGGATGTGGGCTGTGGCATAGGGGGCAGTAGCCGTGTTCTGGCTAAGGACTATGGCTTTGATGTGACGGCAGTGACGATTAGTCCAGCTCAGGTGGAGCGGGCCACTCAGCTAACGCCAGCCGGACTCAGCGTCAAATTTTTAGTAGACGATGCCATGGCGCTCTCTTTTCCCGATGCCAGCTTTGATGTGGTGTGGTCATTAGAAGCCGGGCCACATATGCCAGATAAAGCTGTGTTTGCCCGAGAGCTACTGCGAGTGTTAAAGCCGGGGGGAGTATTGGTGGTCGGTGACTGGAATCAGCGTGATGCTCGCCGTCAGCCGCTGAACTTTTGGGAGAAGTCAGTGATGAAGCAGCTATTGGATCAATGGGCTCATCCTGAGTTTGCCAGCATTGAATCATTTTCCGAGCTGTTGGCAGCAACTGGGATGGTGAAGGGATCAATCGCAACAGCCGACTGGTCAAAAGAAACCTTACCGTCTTGGATAGATTCGATTTGGCAGGGGGTGATTCGCCCCAAAGGACTTGTAAAGTTTGGGATATCTGGTTTTATCAAGTCTATACGCGAAGTGCCCACGTTGTTGTTAATGCGTTTGGCCTTTGGCAATGGGCTTTGCCGGTTTGGCATGTTTCGAGCCGTACGAGCAGAGGCTAAACCTCTCCCCACCCTGGGTTCAGTTTCTTCATGATAGGGTTGTACGCCTTAAAGTAAGCAATAGAGCCTATCTGTCGTAAAAGAGATTTGTGTTGGGTATCTGCGCCCATACAGCGTTGGCATACGGGGTGAGTGACCTGAAATTTGTTGAACCCTTCCCGCAAC
Organism: Phormidesmis sp. RL_2_1; assembly: GCA_012033015.1. Taxonomy (GTDB): domain Bacteria; phylum Cyanobacteriota; class Cyanobacteriia; order Phormidesmidales; family Phormidesmidaceae; genus Phormidesmis. Next base: position 14,942 of record JAAUPS010000007.1, on the reverse strand, counting down.
CTGCAGGCAGGCGCTTGGGCATCTAAAATATCGCTGAGGGTATTGTGATTGAGGTTACCTAGGGGAATTTGGCCGTCGTAGTCTTTGCAACAAGGTACAACGGTGCCATCGTAGAGGATGCCTGCTTGATCGGTGGTGCCATTGCAGTAGCCAAAACGAGCTGGGATGACGGTGTTGCTTTCGACATTGCCCCAGCTATCGAGGGGGAAGGTTTCTAGGGCCAGTTTGGGGGTGAGTTCTATCACCTGCCAGCGGCCTGGTTTGTGGGTGGCGAGTTTGGCGTTGAGTTGATCTGGGCTCGGTCGCTGAGGCGCATTGACGAGGAGCCGGTTGCACCATTCGCGCAACTGTTGTTGCATCTGTTCTTTTCCTTCTACCACATGCATGGCTTTGTGGGGTACCAAGAATGGATGTGGTGTGGTGTCTAAAAATTTGAGGTGTACCCGTGTAGAAGAGTTTGCCTCTGCAAGATTGGCCTGTACGTATTGGGTGATGCCCTCAAAATAGTGTTCGGGTTTAAGCATCGGCGGTGCTCCCCGAATAATGAAGGTGCTAGGATCAGGGGTTTGCAGGGAAATGGTGACTTTGGGAATACCAGAGGCGACGAGCTTGGGAATATGCTCGGGGCGCATGTGGAAGGTGCTGCCGTTGGTGGTGAGATGGAGGTTGAGATGGCGAGTCAGAGCGAGTGCGATCGCCTCAAAAATATGCGGATAGATCAGCGGCTCGCCCATCAGGTGAAAGGCTACAATCTTCGCTAGCCGATGCTCGGCGATGTCATCTAGCGCCTTTTCCAGCAGCGTTAGCGCCATATGCCCCCGCTTGCGCGCCATAATGGCATCAGGGCAAAACTCACACTTGAAGTTACACACATTGGTCACTTCTAAGTGGATCCGTTCTAGACGATAGTCCGTGGCAGAACAGTGATGTGAGCGATTTACAGTTACCTGTGAGCGAGAATCAGTGCGATCGGCCGTAGACATAAAGGCTAAAACAAAACGTAACCACGCCCCAACCTTATCAACTGTGCTCTAGAACTGTCTGAGAATGTGCTGAAAACTTTAGGAAGTGAACCGAACATGGCCCTAGATGTGATCGAAGCGGCGGTTAGATACTTGCAGATGCAAACAGTCGAAAAGCCCGTGCCTGCCGATGTGATAGCCGCCCTCATCGAAGCAGAAAAACAGAGCAAACAAGCCAAACAGCGCTATCGCTACGAGCAGTTAGTCGGTTCATGGCGACTTGGACTGGTTTCAGGCACCCAGAAAGCGTCAGCGCGCGCTGAGAAAAAGTCATTGACCAAACCTGTGAAAAAGCCTGGAGCAGGCCGCTTTCTACCTCGCTTTATCAATATTGCAATCACCTACGCTGAAAGTGAACCCCTGAGCCTGCTCGGCCCCGCTATCCATACCGTTACCAATACAGTGGCACTCGGCCCGCTCCAACTCAAGCTCACCGGGCCGACTCGCTTTGCAAACAGAACAGCCTCGCGTTTGACTTTACCCAAATTCAGGCAAAGCTAGATGCATGGACACTTTACAGTGGCCCCATGCGCGGCGGCTCAGATCGAGAGCAAGCCTTTGCAGCCCAAACCTTAAAAGATCAAGCGTTTTTCACTTTCTTTTGTGTAGAAAATCATTACATCGCCGCACGCGGCAAAGGCGGTGGCTTAGCGCTGTGGGTTAAAGACGATGTGGCTTAAAGATGATGTGGCTTAAAGATTCATCGGTCGCTTGGCTGAGGTACAGCATGTTGGCTGAAACCATGATGTGACAACGAATCGTCCCACCTATATTTGCCTATATTTGCTCGATCTATAAAAGTTGCAAAGGGAGATGTTGTTTGGGCATTGTAGGAATTGAGAGAGCGTCTTCTATGCAGCGAGGACTCATGCTCGCTCAATGCTTTTTCTAAATTTATCAGGATGACTCGCTATTCTTATCCTTTCGCCCGTTGCAACTATGTTTTCACTTTCAGCACCCTTTTCTACCTATCTTCCATTCTTGATGATCTTCGAGAATTTCGTCATTGCTGGCTGCTACACCATGATTGCAAGTGGGATTACCTACGGTATCTGGCAAAACCGAAAGGCGGGCGTTAATCCGGTTGTGGTGACGATTGCTCTGATCTTCTCTAGCTGTGCGTTAGGCCATGGAATGCATAGTTTCGGGATGCTAGGGTTCGGTGAGTGGGTCAGAACACAAACAATCTTTGATTTACTGACGGTCGCTGTCGCGATTCGATTTGTAACCTACTACGAAAGCTTTGGCGTGCTGGCTCAGATCGGTCAAATTGCGGCAGCCAACGTTGAATTAGAGTCTGAAAATCTTTCATTACAAGAGGCACTGCTAAAGCTCAAAAAAGCTCAGTCTCAGTTGATCCAAGCAGAGAAAATGACCAGCTTAGGACAGATGGTGGCCGGAATCGCTCATGAAATCAATAACCCGGTCAACTTTATTCACGCGAATCTTAAGCATGTCGAAGCCTCTATCTCTGAGATCCTCGATATGGTAGCGCTGTATCAAACGCACTACCCTCAGCCCGTATCAGAGATTGAAATAGCCTCTGAAGAGATGGACATTGATTTTATTCAATCTGATCTGCCCAACATGTTGGCTTCTATGAAAATGGGAACTGAACGTATTCGCGAGATCATTTTGGGGCTCCGCAACTTTTCTCGGAAAGATGAAGCCGCATATAAGGCTGTGAACATCCATGATGGTATCGATAGCACTTTATTAATTTTGCAACATCGCTTGAAAACGAAAGAAGATCGCCCAGCTATTCAGGTTATCCGTGAATATGGCAATTTGCCGTTGGTGGAATGTTATGCCAGCCAACTAAATCAAGTATTTCTCAATCTGTTGGCGAATGCGATTGATGCCATTGAAGAAGCCAACGCCAGTCGAACACAGGAAGAAATAGAGGACTCGCCCGGTCAGATTACGATTCGGACTAGAAGCCTCAATGAAAACTGTGTGAGTATAGAAATTTCTGACAATGGCGGGGGCATTCCTGACAACATTAAAAACCTTGTTTTTGACCCCTTTTTTACCTCGAAAGCAGTGGGTAAAGGTACTGGCTTGGGTTTATCCATCAGCTATCAAATAGTGACAGATAGACATAATGGTCAGTTGGAGTGTCATTCCATCCCTGATAAGACAACTGATTTCATCGTTAAAATACCTGTTGTTCAAGATGTTGCCGATGGCGTGAGAGAGGTGGCAGAGTCCGCACTGCGCACATCAACTCTATCGAAACAGATATAGTGCCCCCCCAAATTTAGGGCAGTACCGAGAGAGAGAGCACGCTGAAGTCCATAGGGGGCAGACATCATGGCAAACAAGCGATGACTGTTAGGTGCCCTATATAGACAGTGAGCGATCGCCTGCGTCGAACTGACTCTCAATACGAGAATCGCCTGCTATCGGTACGAATCGCCTGCTATCCGTGCCCAGTTCCCAGATCGTCAGGTTTAATACTGATTGGCTAGGAAGCATATACTGCAAAAGTTCCATGGAATTGATGCACTGACTGATCAACCCTTATTTTGCTATGCCATTTTCGCTTCACCAAAAGTTGCCATGAGCCAACTTCAGTATACCTATCCTTCCTTTCTTGGCTCTCCTTATCCCGAACTGACGTTATTCTACAACCTTTGTGTAGAAGGGCTTTCGAGCTTATGGTACTTCGTTTCAGCTACGCTTGCATTAGGCTAGGTCAGACCTGCAACCTAGCCTAATCAACTCAATTAACCGGTTAGAAGTCAATTCCAGCTTAAGCAATCGGAATCTCTATCTGAAAAGTTGTTCCTACCCTCTCACCACGACAAGCCATCAGCTTGCCATGGTGAAGCTCCGTGATGATTTGGTAGCTGATAGAGAGTCCTAGCCCCGTCCCCTTACCCACCGGCTTAGTCGTGAAGAACGGATCGAAGATGTTGTCAAGAACTGTCTCAGATATCCCACAGCCGTTATCCTCAATCTGAATCACAACACTGTCGCGCTCTTCTACCCAATGGGTCATCACTTTAATCTGAAGCGGTTCTTCACGTCCTGATACCTCTTCTAATGCGTCAACGGCATTACTCAAAAGATTCATAAACACCTGATTCAACTGACTGGCATAGCAGTAAACCAAAGGCAGTTCACCGTAGACTTTAATGACCTCAATGACAGGGCGGTGAGCCTGAGCTTTAAACCGATGGCTCAATATTAAAAGCGTACTGTCAATGCCCTGATGAATATCGACGGCCTTACAAGCCGCTTCATCCAAACGGGAAAAGACCTGCATACTTTTTACAATCTCTTGAATTCGCACGGCCCCCATTTTCATGGAGCCGATGAGTTTTGGCAAGTCCTCTGCCAAGAAGTCAATTTCTATCTCTTCGCACTTACGCTGAATAATTTCGTTAGGTTCAGGGTATTGTTGCTGGTAAAGCTGCAGCAGTGACAGTAGCTCATTTGTGTACTCTTGAGCTGGTTGAGCATTACTAAAAACAAAGCTGACTGGATTGTTGATCTCATGGGCTATCCCAGCCATCATCTGTCCCAAACTTGCCATTTTTTCACCTTGTACCAATTTAGCTTGCGCACCTTGAAGCTGTTGTAATGTTTGATTTAATTGCGCGGTTTGTTTTTGCGTTTGTTGGAGCAGCTCTGCCTGCTGAAGGGCAATCCCCAACTGAGACCCCACCTGTGCTAACAAATCAACCTCAGCATCTTCCCAATAACGAGGGTTAGAGGTTTGATAGGCCATCAGCAGCCCCCATAGCTTCTCCCCTTGAGAAATTGGTACAAATACCTCATTCCGTGGATACTGGCCATTTTTCTCGGGCGTCGCCAGCACCTTTTCAATCACCGTTGGGGGTGGAGACGTCGGTTGCCAAGCATCCGCAATAGAATCAGCCACAAACGAGCCTCGCCAACCCTCGTGAAACCGGTAGATCGCTACCCGGTCTACGGCTAGGAGCTGACGAACTTCTTGGGTCGTTGTGTTGAAGATGGTGTCAATGTCTAACGACCGGCGAATTTTGTCAATAGTGATAGAGAGCCCACGCTGCCGCTCGGTTGCCTTTTGGAGGGCTTCAGCCTGTTGCTGTACTTGAGCTACGCCTTCAGCCTGTTGCAAGGCTACCCCTAGCTGTCCCCCGATTTGGGCTAACAGTTCCACTTCATCAGCTTCCCAATGGCGCGGTGCTGAGTTTTGATAGGCTGCCAATAATCCCCATAAACGGCTGCCCACCATAATTGGAACAATGGCATAAGCTCGAACTTGAAGCTCTTCTAATAGCGCAATATGACAATCGCGATGGCCTGCTTGGTAGATATCCTCCACTGCAAAGGTGGATTGCTGAGCGTAGCGACCGCCTTGGGTTTCCATTAGGTGAGTATCGTGCACCGTAGGCTGCACACCAACTAGCGCTATCCAGCCCTCTGCTATCGATTCAGCGACAAAATCACCACTCCAATCAGGATTAAACTGATAAATGGCTACGCGCTCTGCCTTCATGAGCTGACGCACTTCATAGGTCGTCGTATCAAAAATCTTCTGAATGTCTAGGGATTGGCGAATTTTATCGATGGTGGCTGACACCAGCTTTTGGCGGTTGAGCGATCGCTCTCTAAACTCAGCATCTGCTAATCGAGTGGTCTGTTGTTTAAGTTGCTCAAGCTGGTCTTCTTGCTTCAGAGCTACGCCTAGCTGTTCGGCGATCTGGCCAATGAATTCTAGTTCGGACGCTTTCCACTCACGAGGCTCAAAGCACTGGTGAATGCAGAGCAAGCCCCAAAGCTCCTCTCCTTTAAGTAAAGGCACTACCACATTCGCTTTGACCTGAAATCGTTCTAGAATTTGAACGTGACAGTCTTGTAAACCAGCGGCCGCAACGTTGTTCGATATATATATCCGACCTTTCTGATAGAGCTGAGCATAGTTCTCACCAAAACAGTGGTCTTGTATTTTCTCTGCGACTACAGAAGGTAATCCTTCCACACGGTCTTCAGCAACAAATTCACCCGTGCCGAAATCTTCTGACGAGAGAGCAAAGATGCCAACCCGATCAGCTTGCAGAAGCTGCCGAACTTCTCGGGTGGTGGTGGTAAAGATGGTCGCTAAATCAATAGATTCGCGAATGCGGGAAATCACACCCGTCAGCGCTTTTTGCTGGTCACTCTGATAACGCACCTGGGATAAAACATCGGTTTGCTTGAGGGCAACGCTGAGATGCTCGGCAATGTGCTGAACAAACTCAATTTCATCCTCACGCCACTGACGGGGCGCTTCACATTGATGGATGCAAAGTAATCCCCATAGCTGTTCCGCTTTTAGCACCGGGACTACTAGGTTGGCTTGAACCTGAAATTTCCCCAATATATCGATGTGGCATTCATTCAAACCTGCAGCATGGATATCGGCAACCGCTTGCACTCGGCCCGCTAAATACTGTTGGGAAAACTGCTCTCCGAAGCAATGGTCATAAACTTTTTGCTCTAAAGCAGAAGGCCAGTTATCTACAACATCTTCTGAAATGAATTCGCCTTCCCAATCCTTCTCTGGATAAAACTTAAAGACCGCGACCCGATCTGCTCTTAATAGCTGCCGTACCTCTGTCGCTACGGACTGAAATAGATTGTCCAATTCTAAGGACTGCCGTACCTTACTAATTGTTTGAGCCAAAGCGCGTTCTTGCTCAACCCTTTTCGCTAACTCAACAGCTTGGGTTTGGGCCTTTAGAATGTGTTCTGACTGCTGGACCGCGACGCCAAAATGGTCGGCGATATGTTGAATGAATTCTATTTCTTCAGATCGCCATTCTCGAGGTCTGTCGCACTGATGGATACACAGCAGACCCCAAAGTGACTGATTTTTAAGGACTGGGACAACTAAATTAGCTCTGACTTCAAACCGACCCAGGATTTCAATGTGGCAATCACTTAGACCTGCAGCGTAAATATCGGCGACTGCCTGATATTTGCCTTGTTCGTACTCAGGGGCAAAGCGCTCTCCAAAACAATCGTCGTAGACGCGCTCTGCTAATACAGAGGTCCAGCCCTCTGTAACATCTTCAGAGACAAATTCGCCTTCCCAATTTTTCTCTGGATAGAGACAGAAAACCGCTACACGATCAGCGTTTAAGCACTGCCTGACTTCTGTAGCTGTCGTTTGAAAGATTTGAGCTAATGTCAGTGATTGACGAATACGGGCAATACTTTCCGCTAAGGTCTTAAGCATGGGCTAGTAATTAGGGTATAAGAATAGCCGTAGGCTTAAGCTTAGGCTGAGGCTTAGATTTCCCTCAGACCAATCTGTTCTAAACTTGTTCTTATTGAACCAGCGGATGAGCGGCGTTGCTGAATTCAGGTGTGAATAGGATGTGAATAGAAGGACGGCAAGGAACTGGCCTATGTACAGGACAAAAAACGGGACGGTTTAAAAAGAGGTGACACTTTGGGGCGATCAGTTCGTCTAAAACCTGGTTAGGAGTGGTGGGTACTATCGGCACACTAAAATAGTATACTTGATCTATATGGACCATTCGATTTTCTTGAGGGTAAGTTTTTGGTGAAAGCTGAAACATAGATCAGCCGTCTATGCTCACCGAAGCGCGATCGCACCTTCAAACCCTCAAAAAATCATCAAAATACCCCTCGGATACCATCCTCCCAGCCTTTTCAGTAAACCCTTACATACCAACACTTACAGCCCCTAACATCCCCCCACTCTGTCCCATCCCAGCCAAAAGCCTATTTCCGCTCATAACCGGCTGCAAACGGCTACGGAGCAAGCAGTTGAACTGAATCAATTGACCTTAATCAATTTCAAGACCTATATGGGATTAAAGTAGGTCTTCACGGCGAGATATTTCATGTGCGATTCGTTCCTACACGAAAGGCTGTAAGCCAATAAGGTAAGGCTTTTGAAAGATAACCCGTTAGGGTGGAGTTCGCACTTTAATCTCTCTCGAAATGATAACTTGATGTTCCTGTAGGACTAGCTCTCTGGGCTTGGTCAGAGAGCTAGCCCTACCCGCCCGGTATCAGGCGTGACAGCATGACCCCCATGCCAACGGTTTAGCGCCAATGGAATGACGCGGGGCCAAATGTCGGTATCTGGAAGCCTACTCCGAAAACCCCGGCTAGCAAGTGTGTATGGGTAAAGCTCAATGGAGCCTGAATGTATGTCAAAACCGTCGTGAACTCATAAGGATGATATTGATTCTCATCATGACTAATATTTTTGCTACATAGGCTGTAACAGACCTCGCAGTTCTCTACAAATTCAATTACGCTGGAATCCTAGGCGGTAAAGACTGCCAAGACTGCGTAGGAGGACTTTGATTTTGACGAAGTACGGTGGCCGACGAAAGCAATTATCTTCCGGAACGGCTTCCGGGCAATCCCTGGAAGCCCAGATTCAGCAGCTCATCACCCAGAAAAAGTATTCGACTGCCATTCGCAAGCTACAGCAAGGCCTCAAGCGAGAGCCTGACCAAGTGCTGACGGTGAGTGAATCAGATATCTGGCTGTTGCAGGGGCAAGATGAGATTGAACAGTCGAGGTATTCTCAAGCCGAGAAGGCTTTTCGCAAGGTGCTTGAGATCGAACCTCGAGAGAGTGCCTATTATGGCTTAGCTCAGGCCCTGATATTTCAGAACAAGCCCGCCGTCGCCCTCGCTCTGTTTCAAGCTGCTTTTGAGGATAAAACACTGCCTAAAAGTTTGGGCGGTAGCTATCTGAAGTTGCTTTTTCTTGACGGAAAGGCCGAGGTTGCTGAAGCCTTGATAAAAGAGCAGGACAAGCGCTTTTATGCGCCCCACCTCCACTGGGCGTAGGGGGGCGATCGCCCTCAAAGCAGGCAATCCAAAAGCCGCCCTGCCCCACTTTAAGAAAATAGGACGACCTTCGAGTCCAGGCGACCGTCCTACACTCTGGGAAACCTTCGCCCACCAACAGGCAGGAGACTGGGCCCTTGCTCAGCAAGGTCTGCCCCTGAGTGCGAGGCCATTTGGTGGAAGTTTGTTTAGCGCCCGTCTGCCAAAACATCCCGCGACGCAGCAACTGATGATGGCTCAAATCGCCCATACCGATCTCACCCCTTCGGCCTTTTTTGATCTCGATCAGCCCGCGTTACCGGAGCGAGAGGCCGTTTGTATACTGGAATTGGTTCAGCTCATCCGCGAAGAGAACTTTCATGATGCGGCCCATCTCTTTGTCGATCTTCCCGATGCAGCAAAGGCGGCCTATCCCACGCTCAAAACGCTAGAGCACCCGCTGATGATATTAGCCGGTGAGCAAGCTCGCCAACAGCAAGAATTTAGCTGCACCGCCTACTTTTGGGAAATCGCCAGTCGTCGGCATGACTTAGAACCGAACCTCGCCCTAAATCTCTACAAGGCACTGGAGGTCACTGAGAATTATGGTGAGGCTCTGAAACAGCTTAATCGAATTATGACTTGGGTGAAGCAGCGTGCCCACCAAAGCCCCCAAGACTGGCCCAAAGCACGGTACGACTCGACCCTCGCTAAATTACTCTGCTGGACCACCGATTGCCAAATGATGGTGGGGCAATATTCGGCCGCCGCCAAAAGCCTTCAGAAAGCAGAAAAACTGGCCCCAGCCCACCCTGATGTGATTGGGCGGAAGGGCTTGCAGGCTGCATCCACTGGCGATGAGCAAGGCGCGATTCCCTTATTGACCCAGGCGTTAGAGGCAGGCTGTCGATTTCACGAGGTCTATGGCACGCTGCTGGAGCTGCTGGATAACGATATCGAGGCGACTAAGCCCCTTCGACGTAAGTTTGGCCAATATTTTGGGGATGCAGGCGCGATGACTGAGGTGGAGATTCCCACCTGGGTGGAGGCCCTCGCGTTTCAAAATTATGACCTTTTGGAGAAGATCGTACGGGACACCTTGAGATCACAAAAAAAGCCCAGTCCAACGCTCAAAGCCTATGAGATTTTCTTAGATGCCGCTGATGACGAACCCAGCAGCGGTCAAAAAATCACGCTCAATCAGGAAAAAGCAGTCCCGCAGTGGGATGCATTGTTGGCCTCACAGACATCTGCTGAGCAAGTTGAGATGATTCAGGCGATTTATCTGATTATTCAGCAACATGCCAAACGGAATCAAAAGGGCATGGCAAAGCTCCAAAACAGCTACTTGAACAAAATTATTGAACTCTCGTCACAACAGGTGCCAGGCGCTGATGTTGTGCATCTGATGATGATGGGATTGAGATTGCCCCAATCTAACAAGCTCGACGAGGTGGCTACGTCCCTGCTCAATCGCTCAATGCATCCTGAACAGGTTTTAGCTCAGGCCCAGTTAGTGCTGTGCCACTTTGGCGTTACCCATGCCCTCCGGTCATTGCTTGAGGCCCAGCTCAAGCAATCGCCACAGCATCCACAGTTGCTACTAGCCAACGCCACCTTATTTCCCAGACACTCTAGCCAGTATGAAACCTTCTACGAGCGCGGTTTTGAGATCGCCCGCCGCCTACAAGATGCTGATGCGCTGAAGGCGTTTAGGGAAGAAGAGTGGTTCGCTAGCAATGACCAAGCCCGTCAGATTGTAGGCTCCCGCATTAACCGGCTAGGCAACCCCAGCGAACGCGATATGCTAGATCTGATTAAAGAGATGGCACAGGCGGCCTTTGGCTCTGAAGTGCCACCGGAAATCCTGGCCCAACTGGTGCCACAGTTGATGGCCGAAATGGCCGGAGAGTTAGAAGATGACGATGATTTTGAGGAGGACTTTGACAACTTCTTGATGCCGCTACCACCGCCAAAACGAGGTAAAAAGAAATCCAAAAAGCGTAAGTCTTTCTTTCAGTTTTGATGCCTAATACTCAGCCTAAGTCACTCATGCAAGAACACTACGATCGTCTGAAGATCGCCGCTGGGGCAACCCCTGCCGAGATCAAAGCCGCTTACCATGTCCAGCTCAAAGCGTTCCCTGCCCATAGTCATCCCGAGGAGTTTAAGGCGATTCGCACCGCCTACGAGGCCCTGAAAAAGCCACCCCAGGTTACCGATGACTTTTTTACCTTAAAACCCGTTGAGGCCAAACTTGACGATGCACTGCTAGCCGAGTTAAAAGTACAGGCAACGGCAGCGGTCGATGTGACGTTAGAAGAGCTTATTGTACTGACCTTTTAAGCAAACACTTTACTAAAGATATGACCCGATCTCCGAGAGAATTAGCCACTCAAAAAATTCAGCTACAAAAACAACAGGAAAAGCTCTTGAGCGATTTGCTCACTGTTGTTGATGATTTAGATCGCGCGGCAGAACATTGGCAAAAGGCCGAGCATCGTCAGGCTTCTAAACCGTCGGAGGAGATCGCTCATGCGGCTACTCATCCAGCCTGGTGGCAGCGCTGGCGGCAATGGTTTGGGGTTACCTCCGCGTCCATATCCTCTGCCTCAAACCAGACAGAGACCCTTGCCGATGTCGTGACCAGTGCGCGATCTGGCATTGAGATGATTCGAACCTCTATGCTTGAGGTCTTAAATGAGCATCAGGTCTCGCCCATACTCGTCCAGGGAAGGCCCTTTGATCCGACCCTGATGCATGCCCTTGGGCAACAGGCGGATGTGAGTGTGGCCCCTAATACTGTGGTTCAAGAAGTGGTGCGCGGCTATCGCTGGAAAGATCGAACGCTGCGAGAGCCCCAGGTGATTGTCTCAGTTACTCCTGCCGAATCCCACTCCAGTGAGACCTCCTCCAGTTAGGCTCGTTAATTCTGTTGCAGTTTCGACTCTCTTTTAAACCGTATTCATTTCATCGAGTATATCGCTCTACAGAACCATGGGAAAAGTTGTTGGCATTGATTTAGGCACCACAAATTCGCTGATTGCGACCTTAGAAGATGGGCAGCCCTGGGTAATTCCTGATGAAGACGGGGAGTTACTGTTGCCTTCCTATGTGGGGATCAGCGATGCGGGCCAGCTACTGGTTGGGAAATCAGCGATGCGGCAATATGCAGCAGCCCCCGAGCGCACCGTAAAGTCTATTAAACGACAAATGGGGACTGATTATCGGGTGACCTTAGGCGGTGGTGCAGACTCTCCAGTTGGTGCAGCGTCTCCAAAGGAGAATCGCGAATATCGCCCCCAGGAGATTTCGGCCATTATCTTAAAGACTCTAAAGCAACGTGCCGAAGAGGTTTTAGAGGAAGACATTACCCAGGCAGTGATTACGGTACCGGCCTATTTTACCGATGCTCAGCGGCAGGCGACGAAAGAAGCGGGCGAAATTGCGGGCTTAGACGTCCTCCAAATTCTCAATGAGCCTACGGCGGCGGCCTTGGTGTTTGAGGTAAATTCCGAAGAGACTGAGACGGTGATGGTGTACGACTTGGGTGGCGGCACCTTCGACGTTTCAATTGTGGAGATTACTGGCAATGTCACAGAAGTCCTCGCTAGCCATGGGAACAACCGCCTCGGCGGCGATGACTTTGACCGGCAGCTAGAGCGCCACTTGGCCGATCAGTTTGCGGCGCATTACGATATTGAGTTGCCCAGTGATACGGTGACCCAGGCCCGGCTTTTACGGGCCGCTGAGCAGGCCAAAATCGGCCTCAGCGAGAATGCGTTTGTAACGGTGCGAGAGCCTTTTTTGGCGAGTAAAGGGGAAACGGCGCTGCATTTGGAGATGGAAATTGCTCGGGAAGATTTTGAAAATCTAATCACACCGATGCTGAAAGAGACACTTGCCGCTATTGACCGCGCGCTGAGCGATGCTGACATGGAAGCTACCGATATTGATCGGGTGATTTTAGTGGGCGGCTCTACCCGCATTCCGTTGGTGCAGCGCCTAGTGGAGAATCATCTTGCCGATACGCCGGTCAGTAGCTTTGCGCCAGACTTGTGTGTGGGATTGGGGGCGGCTGTGCAGGCGGGTGTGTTATCCGGAGAAGCCGTAGATTCTATTCTGGTAGATGTAACGCCTCATTCGTTGGGGATTGCGGCTGTTATGAGTACTCCCATGGGGCCAGTGCCGGATATGTTTAGTGCGATTATCCCGCGCAATAGCGTGATTCCGATATCACGATCTCAAATTTATCGCACTGCTTACGATCAGCAGGATACGGTCGAGATAGAAGTGTACCAGGGGGAAAATGCGATCGCCCGAGAAAATGTTCCTTTGGGCTCCTTTAAAATAGAGGGATTGCCGCCCAAACCCGCCCACGCTCTGCAAATCGAAGTTCACTTCGACTTTGACCTGAATGGAATTTTGACGGTCACGGCTACTGAAAAAGGCAAAGGACAACAGGAATCACTGGTGGTGAATGATGCGGAAACCGGACGGCTTTCTAGCCGTGAGTTGAGCCAGTCGAGGGATGCGATTTCTTCTTTGTTTGACACGCTAGCGCTCCCACTGTTTGAAACAGAAAATATGGAAACCGAAGAAGATATAGAGGACGATAACGGCAACGCATTGGAGTAATAAATAAGGCTGCTCCAGTGGGGGCAGGTAAGTCGAGGCTGTATTGACAAACAGCTCTGATCTTGGTGACGGGATGGTGGTATCTACGCGATGGCCAGAGCTACCGAGATTTAGAGGAAAGGATACGGGAACGGGGTGTCATGTTTCTGAGCTTGGCCGCGGAGCTCTTTGTTTGATGTGCTTATTGATATGTCCTCGCTAAGCGCTCTTGTCCCGCTTTAAGTTGTTACCCGAGGTGCCCTAAGGAGAGTACCAAAACCGTGGGTGCGATTCGTTCCTGTGCGAAAGGCTGAAAAGCCCTGATATGGACTCATCGGTTTGTCTTTATTGTGTAGATGCCATCTTTATTGTCAAGCAACTGCCTGAGAATAATTGGGATCAAACGGTTGTCCCGTTTTCAACACCCCATAGGCTAAATGAGTCAGTTTTCGCATGGCTGCACCAATGACCTGCATCTTATGTTTGCCTCGACTCAAAAGGCGATCGCAAAGTGCCATAATTACAGGGTTATGGTTCTTGGCCACTACAGCCGGAAGGTAGAACGCTTTTCGCAGTCGGCGACTGCCAATGTTCTACCGAACGAGGATATTTAGTGACCATCGACATAGAGGCGATAACATCTACCACTCTAGTCTATCGTCCGCTATAAATTAATGGATATTATATAATCCTCGTTCCTATCGCGTGATTGGAACATCCTTAAACTGAGCAGAAAAGAACTGATCATCTTGGGTGTAGACCCCAATCTCAACTAAGGACACAGTATCTTCTTGAACTTGGATTTTATCAAAAACTAGAGATGCCTTTAAGGGAATATCTTGGACTAAGGGTTGTGTTACATATCCTCTGCTCTCTCTATCGCCAAAGTAAACATGATGTGGAACCGTCTGAGTCGCGTTAACGTCGATCACTCGCGATTTTGCGTGTCTGTTGTTAACGTAAACCGTTAGCTCCCTATTATCTCTTTGGTCTGTCAGCAGGACATCACATGTTAATGTGTCATCTTCTTGCGCACAGCTTTCAAGCTCAAAAAGAATCCCCTTTTTCAAATCACTCAATATTTCGGTAGGCGGAGACAACTCATGGGGGCTAGGCTGACCTGACTGGTTTAGTTCTGAAGAGTCTTTTAACTGAACATCTGGTTGGCCTGACTCGCTAAGGCGGACGACCCTGACTTTTGACGGCTCCGTATTGACATTCAAATTAAAATCTTGGGCAGGGTACCCTTCCAGACTGAGATTGATTCTCACCTCACCGTCTTGACTGGCCAGGTTCAAAACGAGGTTACACTTTCGCTGCACTTAAGCAGGCTAAATGGCTATCCCTACTGATGAAACTCAGTCAGAGGGATCGTCTGGATGACGGTCTATTTTGTGCTGCGAGTGTTACCTAAAACTGGCCGAAAATGAACCGTGCCGCAAATAGTCGTCGTTTGCGATGCAGGCTATCTTTCTCGTTCGCTCAATCAAGAGCGTTCCTTTGAATTGGTCTC
>JAAUPS010000286.1 GCA_012033015.1 Phormidesmis sp. RL_2_1 | reverse complement strand
CTTCCCCTGTAGAGCGTCGAAAGCCGACATACAAACACCCTGCTCTGCCACACAAAAGCTCGGTATTGAAGTCAACCAGTACTAGATCATTCTCTTCATAAGCTAGGGCCGAGTCCAAAATACTATTGAATTCGTTTGGCTCCAGAAAATCTGAATGGGCTTCCATTAGCTGACCGAGCTTCTCTTCGGAGATAGTAGCGATCGCAGGTTGCCAGTTAAGCTCAACTGCGGCAGTGGCAGGAGATCCCGAAAACTTAAGGGCAATAAACAAACCCACGATAGAGCAGGCGACCGCACCCAAAATAGCGAACCTCTTCCGAATCATGGCAGTAGCCCCTCAGGAATATCTATATCGAGCTGGTTCAAGGCCCACGCTTCCTCATCCCATAGTGAATACTGTCCATCGCCAGTATCCCAAGAATCAACGCGGGCAATAAAATTCTCGCGGCCTATTACTTCAATAACTCGCTCAAAACGGTTTAGCGTGAGACTTCGAGCGGCTACTTGACTCACGACACTGGCTAGATCAATATGATCGCCCGGTGTGCCCAAACGCTCAATCTCGCAGCGATCGCTCTGTAAAGAGATAACCAGATCGCTCGGGTAAGCAACCCAATTAGGGGAGTCGGCTGAGGCAGGCTCTGGGTTGTCCGGCACTTCTTGGTCGTAGGCGTACAGATAGTAGTAATCTGTATTCTCAACTGTCGCAGTGCCAGCCACATCAACAGCTCGCACCAGACTAGGGGGTTCGATACTATTTATGCAACCATGGATGCTCTCTGGGATCTCCTGCGGAATAGCAACCTGAGCGTTGACCCTTGTGGCGAGAGAAAACGCGAGGCCGATGCCCAGAAAAACCAAAGCTAGGTTTCGGAAAAGTTTCTAATTTGCATGATTGTTCCATCCTAAAAATCGAGGTAGTCAATTGGATTTACAGCGTTTCCGCTAGCGGGTAGATAGTCGTCGTAGGGATCGTTGAGATAAATGCCAAAGTCTAGATGAGGGCCTGTACTGATATCGCTGTTACCATCGGAGTTGCCTGATAGGGCGATCGCATCTCCCTGGTTCACCCCCTGCCCTTCGCTTACCAGAATTTCGGACAGGTGGGAATACCGCGTCTTTGTCCCTCCGCCGTGGTCAATCACCACCGTATAGCCGTAGCCGCCCGCCTCCCCGGCATACTGCACAGTTCCGCCGTCGGCAGCAAGCACAGACTCACCGATTGGCATCGCGATATCAATAGCAGGATGGAATTTACTTCTTTGACAGCCGATTTCCCTAGAGCCGAAACCTGATGAGATACTCCATTGTTCAGTAGCAGGAAAATGAAATCACCCGTCGTTTCTCCTGCCGTACAAGCGGGTTCTGCGCCACCTATGCTGTTGTAATACTTTCTAGATTCAACGCCATATTCATAGACACTAAGACGGCCAAGATCGTCAGATCCCTTATCATCAACCTTGCCATTTTCACCAGAGAACCAAGTTTGGGTAACCCGCTCGACCAGCCTATCGCCTTCAAATAACTTCCCCGACTGCGGATCGACTTTGCGCTGAGCCGTCTCGAATAGCTGATGGATTTCTACATCGAAAGCTCGCTCCTGAGCATCTTTCGGAAAATAGGTATTGATTTCGGCAACAGAAGGCTCATAGCCATCATTGATACGATCTAACCAGTCTCTGCCACCTTGAACTTTCCAGACCTCAGCTTCCACTTCAGGTAAATAGCTCATCATTTGGTAGCGGCCCAAAGCTCTGCCGCACAAACCATATCTATCGCAGGTATGCATTCCAATAGCAGCGTAGTCACCCGTACCACGACTCTCAATAGAAGCAATCCCTTCCTTCAAGTTATCAATGCTGATGCCTGCAATCACCTCTTTAGAACAAGAGCCAAAAAGAAGGACGGCCTGCGCCGTTCCTGCTAGATAAATTAAAAGCCGCTGCAACCTTTTCTCTACTAGGAGCCGCTGAGGCACCGCCTTGACCGTCTAGTGGGCCGATATAAACATACGAGTTGACCGGCTGGGTGAAGAACGGAGCGGCCATTTGATTGTACGGAGTACAGGTTCGGCCCTCGCCAGGAGAATAGGTACACCATCGAAAGAACATTCTGAAGCTAGTGCGATCGCTCGTCTCATCGGGTTCCCAAACAACAACCTTAAACAAATCGCCAAAAGGATGCCTGCCGGTAGGCTCAAAACCTAGCGTATAGCCAAGGGGCGAAGGCGTATTCTTAAGAGAGCCAAAGCCTCCTTGCACTTCGTGATACTTGCCGGAGATCCATTGCTTTCCTTCAAAACTGCCCTGTATAGGTCTACCCTTGTCTTCGAGATCGTCTAGCTCGATGTAGGCGCATTTATCACCGGCTTCTGGTTCGACCAGCTTTCCACCTTCAGAGCAGGGCACCTTGAAACCGGACTGATTAGATCCAGAGACCGTATTCTGCCGATGGTCTTCAGTTTTTCCCCACACCATGTCAATACGCGCAACGATGCCGAGAGTTGCATCCAAGAAATTGGGCATCGCCATAAACGGCACATTGGACAAGCCAGGGACTTCTGAAACGGTCGCCGACTCCCATCCGTTTAACGATTCGAGTGGGGTCATCTCTACATTAGGAATTTCACTAATGCTGAAAGTATTCAGCTCATCACCTAGACTGTCTAATTTGAGGCTGTTCAGAAGCGGATCTTGATCTAAAGCTTCAGCCACTGTGGCATCTGATAGATCGGCGCTGGAGTTAGAAAATAGCGATTCCAGTGGGAGAACATCTACAACTTGAAAATCGCCCAAGTTTGGCACGACATTAACTAATTCATCAACCCTCTGCTGAGCGAGTAAATCGAAGCTTCCAACGCTTTGCTGTAGCCAGTCCTGACCAGTGGCCGTATTGATATCTCCTATAGTTAGCTGCTCAGAGGCAAACTGAGGTGAGATGTCTTCTAGTGTGAGGACATCACTCACCATATCTCCCGCCTTCCAAGCACGATAAAAATTGCCATAGCTTACTTCGGCAGTACTATCTATTGCACCAACGCTACTAAAGGAAGCCTGCGTCCAATCTGGAACGCTATCGGATTGATTCGAGTTGGCAAAAGACCCCTGTGCGAAGCTAACAAAGGGAAACATTAGCTGCATAAAGATGCAGGCCGTCACGATAAAAATTAGGGGTATTAATCGACGCATCGTTTTGACCTAAACAGCACGTTTTGTCTTCTGGGTACCGCCGCTGTTGGGTATCCCCATCAGTGGTTGTTCAATAACAGCAAAATCAGATTGATCTGGGCCGCAAACCGGCTTTGCGTATTCCGCCATATTTTGAATTTCGGCAATCTGATCGCTGATTTCCCGCTGACTGCTCGCAGGCGTAAATGTTCTTCTTTCGGCAGTCAGCATCGCTAGCTCTAGCTGCGGCAATTCAGGCGTAAAGTCACCCGACTGAACATCTCGAAAATAGAGGTCGTCTGCGACATGTTGAACCGCCTTAGCCACTTCGGCAGGCGTACACCCTCGGTACTCACGAAGAAGAATTTGCCACTCCTTAAAACTGAAGTTGTACTTAAAGTGTTTGTCTAGATGAACTTTAAAAACTTCGTGCAGAGCGCCTGCGTGAATCGAACCGAAAAAGTGAACATATTCAAAGCGACGGATCATCTCTGCTGGCAGTAAATTTAGCCGGTTAATCGTGGCGATCATCACGACATCGCTGGTGTGGTCTTGCATCCAACTCAGCAGCCTTCCAGCCATCTTCCCCAAAACACCGCCCTGAACGCCGGAGTCCCATCCGTGAAAGGCTTTTTCAAACTCATCGAAAAAGAGAACACAGGTGCCAGAGCTATCTACTAGATCCAGAAGGTGGTTGATATTTGCCATAGACTCCTGCACGCTCTGGCCCACCAAACTATTCCAGTCAGCGGCGACCATAGCTCCCCCGATTCGCTTGGCAGATAGCTTAGCGGCCAAGGATTTACCCGTGCCAGGAATTCCCCAGAGGAGAACAGCCTTAGGCGGTCGGCGTCCCCGCGCCTCGGCTTCCGGCTGGAACAGAAGGCGAATCTTATCCATCGTTTTGTCTAGCTCATCCATACCAGCAACCCGATCAATATCTGGCCCCGCTGGTAGCGTGATTCCTCTGCCCTTTAGTTTTTCTCGCTTGTAGCCTAAGGCAAAGCTTGGCATCAGGGCACCCTCAGAGACCTTAGAGAGCATCTGGCGTAGAACAACATCGATCTCGCCGTAGGGCATTCCGGAGAACGCCTGAACTAACTGCCTTTGTAATTCATTATTTAAATCGCGCTGGCTTTCAAGAAGGAAATTAGAAACAATGTCAGCAATCTCAGATTTGGATGGAGGAGATAGCCTAATGACCGGCAGCAGAGGATAGAGAGACAAAGAAACATCTATAGAGTCGCTCAATAAGACGACGTATCGCCATCTTTGATTGCGCTTGAGCGTATAGAAGGCATTCGAGATTTCTTGATGCAGATTTCGACGCTTCGCAGCGTCATCGAGTAAGCCAGAAATAACGAAGACGCCTTGCAAAGGTGCTGCAAGTAAAGCTTGCAAGGGAAAATCTATGTCTTGCAGGCGCATAGCGGTGTCTTTTAGAGAAATGGATTTCTGCATTGAGACGGTCTGAAGGTAGGGCTGTGCAGCATTCCAAAAGTAGACAGGCGCATCTATTTTTCAGCACCGGACAACAGGGCACAAAGCACATGATCGAGATCGATCTCTGCTGCCTCGACTGCACTCAAAGGCTGATGGCTACGAGTAAGCGCCAGCCAATCGGTCGTAAGTTTATCTTTTTGACTCTGCATTTTTCCCAACCCTACTCGACGTACTTTCGCTTTTCTGGGGGTTCCGTCCAAACCAAACAGAAGCCGCTTTTCGCCTTCTTATCACCGACTTGAATAGTCACACCGAGTTCGTCTACTTGGCGCTGACACTGGCCTGCGAGAAGATCTGCATTCCAAGAGAGCAACGTCTTGGCGTACTGTCCATCGGGACTCATAGCCCAAGCCATCGCGTTCACCTCTTCCAAGGTGAGCTGAACTGCGCCTGAAGGGTCTAGGCGCTGCTTTGCGACCCGTCTCTCGGAGATTCCAAATCCGCCTAGTAGTCCAAGGCTCACCAGAGAAAGCGCTATTAATCCAGCCCCTATCAGCGACTTCAGGGTAACCTGGGCTTTATTGGCCTCGGTTTTATCGAGCAAAGTACGAACTGACGTGGCAATTTCCTGCTCAATACCTTGTGTAGCCATTTTTTCATAGTCTTGAAGCTCCCTTTTAAGCTGATTGTGGCAGTGTAAGAAAGTCTGTTTAATGATGTTTGGAGATTTCTCCAGGGTGATACCGATAGGCGACAGGCCGATGATGAGCAGAAAAAGAGGATCGTTTTCAGTCAATCCTGTTGCTTGGGCTAGGGCGCGTATCACCGCTTTCGCTTCTGGCTCCCCTTGTTTATTTACGATCTCTTCAAGCAACGAATTCATCTTCAAAGTCCTCCCTATTTCTTCTCTGCAAGCGCTTCTTTTGATGCTCTTTTAGGAGATTTAATCTTTTCGTCTTTAGGCTTGTCATCTTCGACAACCTCTGGCTTTAGCTTCAAATTCTCAGAGAAATCAATGCGGAAAACAGCCTATTTATTTTTCTAGATGCGTTTTTATTCGTTGAGCAGCCAGGATGCCCTGCTTTTCTTGAATAGATTTAATAGCATCCGTTAGAGAAAGCTCATTTTCGTCAACATAATATTGCTCATTACTCTCCAACCTTGGAAATTCGAGTATGCCAAGTACATTAGAAGAATTCACAATCTCTATGAAGGCGTCTTTTTTCTCTAAGTATGAAAAGTCCAGGCCATTCAATCGCCCTCTGTTAAGCACGATGAGGTGCTGGATGCCGCCATCGAAGTCTTTAACGCTTCGATTCAAAAGCTTGATAGACTCATAGCTGCCGTCTGTCACAAAAATCTTAAAGACTTTGACAGCATATTCATCAGCTAGCTCTAGTATCCGATTAGAGCGAATCCAGCTATCTAAAACGCCTTGCGTATTAGAGGGTAGGTTCACGATTACCCTAGATTCTTGAGCGGTCTTAAAAATAATATCTGGAGCTGAGTATCGCTCTGGATGGTCACTCAAAGTTATGGTCGAAAGATTGAAGCTTTTGCCCTTAAAGAAGTTAGCAACGTCTGGGATGTGAGCGTCTGCCTCGATCAGCTTAAACTCAAGACCCATCAATGATAGGTACTCAACAATGGCTCGGGTAATATTGCTTTTCCCGACGCCTCCTTTTTCTCCGTCAATCACCAAAATATCAGACATCTTAAGTTCCAAACATATAGCTGTAGTCGGCTGGCGGCAGCGCAACACTGTTATCATCAATCAGGCTTAAACTGGGTGAGTCAACCTGATAGATGGCCCTATCAGCAAGCCGATGCCGTTGGCAAGGGCGATCGCT
>JAAUPS010000068.1 GCA_012033015.1 Phormidesmis sp. RL_2_1 | reverse complement strand
AAGGCTTTCAACTACGAGCGCATCATGGGTGCAATCTCAATGCCTATCAGTGAATTGGTCAAACGAGACCCAATCATCCTTTGAGAGCAATCGAGATATCTACATATGCGGTGATTCTAACGAGCAGGCTTTTGAAGCAGCTACTCAGCTCCAGTCCGCTGGTTTTGAGCGAGTTAGCACGATCGACGGTGGTTTGCCTGCTTGGAAAGCCATCGGCGGTTCCATCGAAGGTCAAACGAACGCTGGGCCTACCCGAGGACAGCTACTGCCCTAGGTTTGATAGTCTTGCTGCTCTGTAGAGTGTGGCCATAGAGTAGCGGCTGATAGTGGCTGATAGCGACTGATAGCGACTGATAGTCACCAAAAACGATTTCTACAGCAGAGGTTATGTCCAGGTTCTGCTAGTCCTCAGCTCTACAGGGCAAGGCACACAACGCCAGTTTGATGGGCCAGTTTGATGGGCCAGTTTGATGGGCCAGTTTGATTACGACAGTTTTGATTGCGACAGTTTTGATTGCGACAGTTTTGATTGCGACAGTGAGGATCGGTTATCGCCACTTTTACACCCCCGCTTTTCCTTATACATTGTGATCTGAATTAGCACTCTCGGCTATCGAGTGCTAAGTTCTGAATTAGAATCGGAATGGAAAATTCGTAACAATCGGCATATGGCGAAACTAGTATTATTCGATGAAAAGTCACGTCAAGCGCTTGAGCGTGGCGTCAATGCCTTGGCAGATGCAGTCAAAATCACTATGGGGCCAAAAGGCCGTAATGTCGTTCTAGAAAAGAAATTCGGCGCTCCCCAAATCGTCAATGATGGTATCACGATCGCCAAGGAAATTGATTTAGAAGACCCCTACGAGAACACAGGCGCTCGCTTGATTCAAGAAGTGGCCTCTAAGACCAAAGATCTCGCTGGTGACGGTACCACCACAGCGACAGTGCTAGCTCAAGCCCTCATCCGCGAAGGGCTCAAAAACGTAGCAGCCGGTGCCAATCCTGTCAGCCTACGTCGTGGAATCGAAAAGGCCGTAGCCCAGCTAGTCGCTGACATTGCTGCTGCCGCCAAGCCAGTGGCCGGTAACGACATTGCTCAAGTCGCAGCCGTTTCTTCCGGCAACGATGAAGTAGTCGGCGACATGGTTGCCCAAGCCATGGACAAAGTCACCAAAGATGGCGTCATCACCGTTGAAGAATCTAAGTCTTTAGAGACTGAACTTGATGTCGTCGAAGGAATGCAAATCGACCGGGGCTACATGTCGCCCTACTTTGTCACCGACCAAGAGCGAATGATTGTCGAGCTAGAAAATGCTCGCATTTTAATCGTCGATAAAAAAGTTAGCTCTGTTCAAGACCTCGTGCCTGTGCTTGAGCAGGTAACTCGCTCAGGTCAGCCTTTACTCATCATTGCTGAAGATGTAGAAGGCGAAGCTCTAGCAACGTTGGTTGTTAACAAAGCCCGCGGTGTTTTGAACGTCGCTTCTATTAAGTCTCCTGGCTTTGGCGAGCGCCGCAAAGCGCTACTTGCTGATATCGCCGTCCTCACAGGTGGTCAGGTCATTTCTGAAGAAGTTGGTCTCAGCCTAGAATCGACCACACTCGACATGCTGGGCGTTGCTGGCAAAATCACTATCACCAAAGATACGACCACTATCGTATCTGAAAGCGGCAACAAGTCAGATATTGACAAGCGCGTAGAGCAGATTCGCAAAGAACTCGAGCTGACTGACTCTGACTACGACAAAGAAAAACTGGCCGAGCGATTGGCTAAGCTAGCTGGTGGTGTTGCTGTCATCAAAGTTGGCGCTGCGACCGAAACTGAGCTAAAAGATCGCAAACTGCGGATTGAAGATGCCCTCAGTGCCACCAAAGCTGCTGTGGAAGAAGGTATCGTTCCAGGTGGTGGAGCCACTCTACTGCACCTCGCTCAAAATCTAGATGCGCTTAAGAGCAGACTTTCTGACGAAGAAAAAACCGGCGTAGATATCATTCAGCGAGCGTTAGAAGCTCCCCTGCGCCAAATTGCTGACAATGCTGGTGCAGAAGGCTCAGTCGTCGTTGAAAAAGTCAGAGTCATGGACTTTAACTTTGGCTACAACGCTCTGACTGGCGAGTACGAAGATCTTCTCGCTAGTGGGATCGTTGATCCGGCCAAAGTCGTACGCTCTGCCCTCCAGGATGCAGCCTCTGTGGCAGGCATGGTACTGACTACAGAAGTCCTCGTGGTAGAAAAGCCTGAACCCGAAGCCCCTATGCCCGGTGGAGACATGGGCGGCATGGGCGGTATGGGTGGTATGGGCGGCATGGGCGGCATGGGCGGTATGGGCATGATGTAGCCCATCGCTTGAGCCCTATCACTTGAGTCCTATGACTTCGTTGATAGTGATGACCTGTAAATGACCTGTAAATGACCTGTAAAGAGGTATGGCCCTTGTCGGCTATACCTCTTTATTTTTTTTGACAGCCATTTAACTCAGCTATATAGCTTTGGTCGCTTGGTTTGAATACAGGCTTACTGGCGGAATCCTTACAGGGCAACGGGCCAAGTGACTCACGGTATGCGTAGGCGCGGCCTGCTCGCAAGGTATGCATCCGCAAACTGCTATAGTTCTGGTGTACCATATTCTTGGCATTAAGCGTATGGGAAAGCAGAGCATGACCAAAGAGGCATTGATAGCTCGGCTCTCAATCAACGAGTTGACGGGGCGAATTTTAGAAATGGCCCAAACAGGTGTCTATCGTGAGTCATTGTTTGAAGTATTTCGGCCAATGGCGACAAAAAAGCAGGTGAAAAGTGCGATCGCACTTGCCAAACAATTTGGCCTCCATTCCGATCCAAGCCTGCGCGATTCAGATCTGGGCACCTACTACCAAGCAGACACCCTCAACGTCAAAACCTTTCAAGACACTGTTCAAAACAGCGTAGTGCTGAGCGCCGGAGATGACATAGCCCAGCGCATTTACCTCGCCACCAGAACAATTAAACTCATGCTAGTCGCCTCGGGAGCCAGTGCGATCGCCCTGTTGGTGATCGGCAGTGGCTATCTCCTCATCGGCAAAACCGAATCAGCCACAGCTTGGTGGACAAGTGCCCTTTGTGCAGGCGGCATCTGGCTCTGGCAAAAGAACGTCGCTAAACCACTGTTGTAAATTGGCTGTTGTAAATCGACTGTTGTAAATTGGCTGTTGTAAATTGCCTGTTGTAACTCGACCGTAAATTGGCTGTTGTAAATCGGCCGTAAATTAGCTATTGTAACTCGACCGTAAATTGGCTGTAAGACGGCTTGCAAACCGGCTGTAAACGGTTTGACAACAGGTTGTCCAGCCTGGGTAAAACCTGGGTAAAACCTGCGTAAAACCTGGGTAAAACAACCGACGTGTCAGTAAGACTTCATACCCCAAAAACTGACCCACACTACCGCATCCCACTTGGGCACTTCTTCCCGTTCGGCAATCCGACTAGCCTGCTTGTCTACTTTGTAAATTGCATCAGCGCTACAGCAATCTTCTAAAATGACAGTGGTCACCGAAAATAAATACTGGCCGTAGGGAATCACATCTCCTATCCGTGGCAGCATGGGCACCCGCGAGTACCAGTTCATTTGACTCGTGGGCGCACGGCTTGAGGTATATCGCGGCGCATCTATCTGCTGACCGACGGGCTGCCGACCGACGGGCTGCCGACCGACGGGTTGGGTTGTGGGTTGATATACGGGCCGATCTATGGATCGATCTATAGATCGATCCATGGGCCGATCTATGGGTTGATCTGGGAAATAAAGCACCTTGCACAGATATGGAAAACGGTGCTCTAGGGCAATGGACTTAGCAGTAGTATTTCTCATGACTGTATGGTGCTTCACGGGCTAATCCTGCGTAAATATGCCGAGGAAAGCCACATAAAAATTATATTTTTTAGCCAGTGAACTTCATTAATTAGCCAAAATATCAAAACTATTTTGTTTATTATGGGCCTACTCAGTATCTTTTTGATCCGTATTTTTACGCATCATCCCGCCTTTTTGCTCCGATCGGCCTCATTCTCTCTTATTCGCCTACATGCTTCCATTTTTGCAGGCCATTCCCAATTTCCTCCATACATTTATGGATACTGGTGTACATAACCATATCATTGCTTCAGCAGTTGGCCTAGTACTGGCGATCGCCCTGCGTATCGGCACATTGCGCCTGATCAATCGTCAAATTGACGATCCTCGGCTGCGCTATATCTGGCGCAAATGGACAGGCTATGTGTTTTATGGCCTGTATAGCTTTGCCATGATGGTGGTGTGGTTGCCTGATATGGCAGGGATTTCTACCTTTTTGGGTCTGTTTGCCGCCGGGGTGACCGTCGTTTTGCGCGATCCGCTAGTCAACATCGTCGGCTGGTTATTTATCCTGTGGCGGCAGCCATTTCGCATGGGCGATCGCATTCAAACCAGCGAGCACTCAGGCGACGTCATTGATATCGACATTTTTCAATTCACCCTGATGGAAATTGGCCACTGGGTAGAATCAGATCAAAGTACTGGGCGAGTTTTACACATTCCCAATGGCAAAGTATTTCAAGATTCCATCGCCAACTACTCCCAAGGCTTCCAATACATTTGGCACGAAATTCCGGTACTCATCACCTTCGAAAGCGATTGGGAAAAAGCCAAAGCAATTCTCTTTACCCAAGTCAACACCCATGCCAAACACCTCAGTGCCAACGCCGAGGAGCATTTGCGCCAAGCCGGTCAAAAGTACATGATCTCCTATTCCAAGCTCACCCCTACGGTTTATACCACCGTCAAAGAAAGTGGCATTTTGCTCACCATGCGCTATCTCTGTGAGCCCCGCAGTAGAAGAGGCTCAGAGCAATTTCTTTGGGAAAATGTGCTGCGCGAGTTTGCCAAAAATCCTGAAATTTCTTTGGCCTATCCAACCCAGCGCTTTTATGCGACAGCGGTAGACGTCGCTGCCCCCCTACTGCCTAAGCACAACAGCAATCTCCCCCATAAGGGTGATGCCTAAGTGCTGTAAAACTATTCTCAAAAACTATCCATCATTGGCGATTGGCACAATCTCTTGTAGTTTTGTATGAGTATGAGGACTAAACGATTGAATCATTCGTTGTCTCGTTTTTTAGTAGTAGCGGCTGCTGTATCGACGCTCAGTGCTGCCTGTACCAACCGCCTAAAAGACTACACCCAAGTGACCATGCAGGCCAAAGTCTCTGCAAATAACCCTGAATTGAATCAGGAAGATTTAGCAACGACTAAAACTATTTTAGAAAATAGATTGGCAGGATTAGGCATCGAGCTAGCCGAAGTTGAGACAATAGCGCCAGATCAAATCGTCGTAAGATTGCCACAAACTTTCAATATCGATGTGATCGAGCCTATTTTGGCCAGCACAGGCCAGTTAATTCTCAAAAATCAAAAACCTGATACGGAAGAGGCGCTCGCAACAAAAATAGAGACTTTACAGCGGCTGTTAGTGGAGCAAAATACACTAGAGCAAACCCAGCAGACAGAGCAAACCCAGCAGACAGAGCAAACCCAGCAGACAGAGCAAACCCAGCAGATAAAAGAAGCAGAGAAAATAGATCGAGCGATTGCTTTGCGCACTGAAATTGAACAGACCAGAGCGGCGATCGCGGCATTATTTGAACCCAGTGATCTCACAGGTGAAATGTTAGTAGAGGCAAAAGCCATGCCCGCCGAGGATGGCAATACTTGGAATGTCAAACTCTGGTTTAATTCCGAGGGTGCAGCAATGTTTGCAGAACAAACAGAAATGATGGCAGGAACGGGTCGCACTATCGGGTTCTTTTTGGATGATGTGCTGCTCAGCGCCCCTGTCGTTGATATAGCCTTCGCAGAATCAGGCATTACCGGCGGAGAAGCTATAATTTCTGGAAACTTTACCAATCAAGCTGCCAAATACTTAGAAATTCAGCTTACAATGGTGCCTTACCTGTCAACTTAAATACCCTAGAAATTGTCTCATCCGATCAGCCACAGCCCGCAGCAGCAGATGAAGCAGCAGAGTCAGCAGCAGATGAAACGGCAGATTCAGCGGCAGAGCAGAAGAAATAGCGCTAGCGTACATAGCCGGTGTAGCATAGCGGTTTAGCGCGCTAACCTGCATGGGCCAAGCGATGGCTATATCAGTAGCTATATAAATGGCTATATAAATATTCAGTTTTAGTCGAATAATGATGCAATATCAGAAAAAACTCACCCGAAAAAACGCCGCCTTAGTAACATTATCTTTACTCATGTGCGCCTTGGCTCCCTCCAAAGCACTTGCCGATGAAGTCTGGTCAACAGAGCAATCTGATGTGATCTATCAAGAAGATCGCGGTAGTACGGCCATTTGGAGCTATGAAAACAATGGTGAGTCCGGCAGTATTTTTATCGATGGTTTGGCCGGTGTCTTTACCGACCGGGGCTCATATACTGGCTATTGGGCGCAAGCGATGTCTTCTCTGCGGTGCGACACCTACCGAGAAGGAATAGATGGTGAAGCCACCTACTATTGGGGACGCTTTGAAATTAGCTTTATCGATCCAGATTTTCCGTCTCGCTGGCACGCTCATTATGGACTGTGCGATCGCCCGCCGACGTTTCCTTTGAACGGTACGCCGCTAACGCCCTAATTTCGTGGCCTGATTTTACAGTCTGATTTTACAGCCTAATCTTGCAGCCTAATTTTGCGGCCTGATTTTGCAGCCCGACTTTACAGCCTAATTTTGTACGTAGATATGCACATAGCCATTGGCATTGCGCTCAATCGTGCCGCTGAAGCCCTTGCGCTCAAATTCAAAGCGATCGCGTTCCCCGGCTCTGACCGCATCTAGGCCCGCCTCAATCTTTTTGCTAGAGTGTCCATCGAGCATCCCTACCAGCGTTGTTCGCATAATCAACCGATCCGCAGCGGGTGAAAAGGCTGCTTCGGATTGGCGTACCTCAGCCGACTCTGGTGCATAGGCATAGGCCAATGTCACCCGATTGGGCACAACGGTATATAAGCTCGTCTGAAAGCCATTGCGAGAAGATTCTTGAGTGGGTTCACCGAGTCGCTCTCGAATGTCATCTTCTGCAGTACCGGGTGGAAAACCGGGCACAGGGACTGGCTCGCCTGTATCACCGGGCTGAGCCTCGGCTGGATTGCCGCTATCTTCTAACAGTAGGGGCGGCTCTTCAGGGGTAGGTGCTGGCTTTTCTGATGGCTCTGGCGATGGGCTATGCTCCAATTCATCATCAGTGTCATCATCGCTGTTGTCCTCTAAATCTAAATCGGTTGCAGGTGCTATATCCTCTTCCGTTACAGGCGGTTCAACTGGCTCAGGGGACTCAACTGGCGCATCGAATACGGGCGTTTCTAAGATGGGTGGTTCGCTGACATTGCCCGCAGACTGCTGATATAGCCACAATCCACCGCCCGCCACAGCGCCAGCGATGGCCACAGCCAAAATCGCTAACGTAGACACACAGCCGCAGCCCTGACGGGGCGCTGCCACTGATGGCTGAACGGCTGGCTGAACAGATGGCTGAACAGATGGCTGAAGGGCTGGCTGAACTGAGAACTGACCTGAGGGCTGAACTCCCGTTCCACGCCCTATCGCGCGCCTGCCTGCCCTTTGATTTGGCTTGTGACCCGCTTTTGAAGCTGGTTTTTGAATGGTGTGCCCGCTTGCCGTTTTGTAGGCTATGGGGTCTGTCGTCGCTACGTTTGCCATACCCGGTGCCACCACCTGAGTGGGCGCTTCCGACAGGCTAGGCGGCATCCCTTTTGAATGGCGGCCTACACCGGTATGAGACGGCTGTGTACGGGACTGTGGCTTACGGCCAAACAAGCCTGTTTTTTGAGAACGGTCGGTCAGTAAGCCTAGCCACCTGCCAACCGATTGAGGCCGATCTTTAAGCTCTATTTCCATCCCTTGGGCGATCGCCTGTGCCATCTCTGCTTTGATATCGGGGCGAAGCTGTCGCAAAGGGGTAAGAGGGGTGCGATCGCGCAAAATAGAAGCTACCGGTACCTGCGCAGTCAATAGCGTATACAGCGTTGCCGCTAGTCCATACACATCTGTCGCTGCCGAGCGATGGGCCTTGGGCAAATACTGCTCAATCGGGGCGTAGCCTTCGGTGACAATGCTGGTGTGCGTAGTCGCCGGGTTTTGTGTCAGCTCACGGGCAATGCCAAAATCAATCAGCACCGCTTCCCCCGTAAGCTGATGGATCATAATGTTTTGAGGTTTCACATCTCGGTGCAGCAAGCCCTTGGCATGTACCACCTGTAATGCTTTGCCAATTTGTTCGACATAGTCAATCGCAGCAGCTACCGGCAAAGGATTTTCAGGCAAAACAATATCCCAGAGCGATCGCCCCGGAATGTAGTCCATCACCATATAGGGCAAGCCATCTTCCACAAAAAAATCGCTCACACGCACCACGTTAGGATGGCTACACATGGCCAGCCGCCGCGCCTCAGCTTGGAACTGCTGCTGCAAATCACCCAGATTAGGCGCGCTCCAAAACGATTCATGCAGCGTTTTAATCACCACCACCTGATCGAGATAGATCTGCTGCGCCCGAAACGTCAGCCCAAATCCACCTCGGCCCAGCACCGCCTCCAGTTTGTATTTCCCCCCTTGCAGGAGCTTTCCTATTAAACTACTCATGGATACCGATACCGCGCTCAACATGGCACTCTCTATTGTCTATCCTTGCCCCTTCACCGACAAGCCGCCCTGTTCCGGTTTTTCCCACTGCATCCCAGGCATAATAAAAAAACAAATCATAATCACAAAGATATAGTCCTAGTCTGAATCTGTGATACAAACTGCCGAAGCCAGAGACATGAGCCTAGAGCGCCTGCGAACTCAGTTTGCTTTGCAGACACGTTCCTACCAAGATTTTTGTCATGTCTAGATGCTCAATAACGTAACGCTTAAATCATCATGACTGCCACGATCTCCAGCAACCCCTCCTCCAGTAGCCTAACCACCCACTTTCGCCAAACTTGGGACAACAGTTTATTTTTTACCGGCACTGATGATCCTGCGATCGCTACCACAGTAGCCTCGCTCAAAGCCGACATTGCCCAGCTTGCCGAGATGTGCGAGTCCTTTCTCATATTGGCCGAAACGGCTGACAGTATTGATCCGGCTGATTACGATACGCTCATCGGTCAAATCCGCTCCATCCATATTCAGCGAACAGCCCTGCGCAAACAGCTCGACAACGTCAGCACCTATATTTCCAGCGCTCGCAGCACCGATACTCAAGATGTTCATGCCAACACCTGGAAACCCATTCTACAAAAGCTAGGGGCCGATTTCTCTCAGGCGATGACACCGCTGAATGTCTTTTTGATGCGTGCTAGTGAAACATTTATTACAGCACTTTTGGCCGATCCTACGCTGACTGAAATGGCTTTTTCGATCCATCATCAGCGCCAGCTTAAAGATCAATTGCTCAGCGTCACTGAAGAACAGCTCATCACAGCGCTCGCCACCAATGGGCTGCACGCTTGGGGGAACCTTTACAGCGAGCTAGCAGGCACCCTCAAGTGCGAAATCCAAGGCAACTCCAGAGGGCTAGCCCAAGCTGCCAATCTCCTTAGTCATGCTGATTCAACAACTCGCCAAGCGGCTTGGGAAGCCATCTATCAGGCTTGGCATACTCAGCAATCGGCGGTTGCCGCTGGGCTAAACGCGATCAATGGCTGGCGAATTGAAGAGACTCAAAAGCGAAAGAGTCAGCGGGAACTGCACTATTTGGATAAAAGCTGTCACCAAAGCTGCATTAGCCGAGAAACGCTAGACACTTTGATGGCAACGACCTATCAACAGAGAGAAATCGGTCAGCGAGCCTTGAGCGCTATGGCTAAAGCCATGGGCCAAAATCAGGCGCACCCCTGGGATCTGATGGCTCCGGCCCCGGTAATAGGCACATCTGCAGCAGATGACAATAAAGAGATTTCTCCAGGGAGCTCCCTAGGTCTTGCTCAGGAGGCTGCCAAAGAAATCTCTTTTGAAGCGGCGATCGCACTCATTGCCAAAGCTTTCAACAAGCTCACGCCCGAAATGGGCGAATTTGCCATCATGATGGCCGAAAAGGCTGGATAGACGCTCAACCTACCCCCAACCGAGCCACCGGCGCTTATTGCACCAGCTTTGCCGACCCCCGTGAACCCCGCATTTTTCTCACCTACGAAGGCACCATGACCAATGTGCTGACCTTAGCCCACGAACTCGGCCACGCTTGGCACAACTGGGTGATGCGCGATCTTGCCCCGATGGCAAGCCACTATCCTATGACCCTGGCTGAAACAGCCAGCATTTTTGCTGAAACCCTCGTCCGCGAAGCGCTCATGGCCCAAGCAACCACCCCTGCTGCCCAGCTAGAAATTGCTTGGCAAGATGCCCAAAGCGCGGCGATCTTTTTGCTGAATATTCCCGCCCGATTTGAATTTGAAAAGCGCTTAGTCGAAGCCCGAAAAGTCGGCACTGTTCAACCTGCGCAGCTTCGCGAGATGATGAGCGCAAGCTGGCAAATGTGGTACGAAGACAGCCTTAGCCAATATGACGATCTCTTTTGGGCCAGCAAGCTCCACTTTTCTATCTCTGGTCTGGGTTTTTACAACTATCCCTATTTATTTGGCTATCTTTTTAGTCTCGGTATCTACGCTCAGCAACCCGTTTATCAAGACAACTTTAATCAGCTATACACCCAGCTCCTGCGCGATACCGGCACCATGACGGCTGAAGATGTTGTTCAGCACCACCTGCATAAAGACATCAGTCAAGCTCAGTTTTGGCAAGATAGTTTGGCAATTGTCGAGACCTCAGTGGCTCAGTTTGAGCGGCTGGTCAGCTCAGTTTTTGGATAGTGCCTGTAGCGTGATAGCGTCTATAGTTTCATAGCTACTCTCGGTTGTATTGTTCTTGGTTGTATAGCTCTTGGGTGTGGTGTATTCGGGCATTTTGCTTTTGGCTATATTGCTCTCGGGTCAGTTCGTACAGGCAATGTTCTTTTAAGCCACTCTCTACTGGCACACTAGGATGCATAAAGGTTTCTGGCATTAGGGTCATACCCAGCCTTTTCATTACCGCTTGAGAGCGTCGATTGCTCAGCGCTGTAAAAGAGACAATTTTCTCTAATTCCAATGTTTCAAAGCCAAAAGTCAACGATGCCTGTGCCGCTTCAGTGGCATACCCATACCCCCAATAGGCGAAGGCTAATCGCCACCCCACTTCCACACAGGGATGAGCCAAGGGGAGTGCGGCGGCAGGGCTATTCAACCCCACGCAGCCAATAAAATCGTGCTCGCGTTTGGTCTCAAGAGCCCACAATCCCCAACCACGCTGCTCGATCTCACCTTGTAACCGTGCTACCATCGCATCGCTTTGATCGCGTGAGAGTGTTGCCGGAAAATGCGCCATCACCCGTTCGTCTGCATTGAGCTGCGCCAAGGGGGCTTTATCGGTCTCTTGCCATTGACGCAGCAGCAGCCGTGGCGTTTCTAACTGGTAAATTCGGCTCATTGTTGGATGCCGCTCGATCTGCTTTGTAGGGTTTCTAAGTAAGTCATCTGCCGCTGCGCAACGCTTGCCCAATAGGCTTCACCCTGTGCAATGTATAAATTAGTCGCTACTTGAAGCTGCGCTTTCGCCTCGTCATAGCGTTGTAGTTCAGCTAAAGCCAGTGCCTGCGCATAGTAGGCATGGCTAAAAGTCGGCAAAATTTCAAAAGCACGGGTGAATTGGATAATAGCCTGTTCAGCGTTGCCTTGCCGGACAAAATTAACCCCTAAGCTGTAGTAGGCTTCTGGGTAACGGTTATCTAGCGCGATCGCATTTTCTAAGGCTTGCTCAGCTTGGTCATACTGGCCTTGAGCCTGATAAATGGCCCCCACATGATAGTGAGGCTCAGGGGCTGATGGACTGTAGGCTATTGCCTGGGTAAACGCTTCAAAGGCGGCCCTGTCGTCACCTTTGCGCCGCTGCAAGAGGCCCATATTGTAGTAGGCCATCCCCGAGGTCGGCTCTAGCGCCAGCGCTTGAGTCAAATACTCTTCTGCCTGTTCGAGATTATTGCCTTCTAGCAGCGCCGCGCCCAGATTAACATAGGCCAATGTCAAGCTATTGTCAGCTTGAATGGCTTGCCAAAATGCGGTCGCTGCAGCCTGCAGTTGGTTGTCTTGACGCAGCGCTAATCCCAAATTGTAGTAGGCCACAGCGGAACTAGGCTCAAGGGACACGGCTTGCTCGAAGGCTGCGATCGCAGCCGTTACATTGCCTTGACGAATAAAGTCAATGCCCTCTGCTAAAGCTTGATCGCTCTCTGCCAGTGTTTTAAAAGGGCGGGTTTCAGCAGCAGATATTTGAGAAGTGAGTATTTTAAAAGTGGGCTTTTCAGCGGTCAGCAGCAGAGCTGCCGGGACTTCAGCCACGGCAGGATGCAGCAGCGGGCCGATGCAAATGCCCATGGCAGCTAGTAAAACGAAATAGGCTTGAGAGAGAGTGAGCCGTGTCATGCCAGTTGTCGGTCAGTATATTTTCTTACTGTATCCGAGTTTTTAAGCGACTGTTTGCTCGTTTGTGCCGATCAACACGCTGCTAGCTTTTTTCTCAGTAAATTATGGACAACTTTGAGCACTTTGTCGCGCTCAATCGGTTTGCTCATAAAACCAGTCGCACCGACCATTTTGGCCCGCACCCGGTCAGCAAACGTGTCATTACTCGTCACAATCACAATCGGAATATCTCGAAACAAAGAAACTCGCCGCACCTGAGCGCAAATTTCATAGCCATTGGCGATAGGCATCACCAAATCCAAAAAGATCAGATGGGGCTTTTGTTCAATCAACAATGGTAAAGCATGGGTGGCTTCTTGAATGTTTTGAAAGCGAAAGCCATCATTGTGCAAAATCTTCTCCATGATTTTGCTATCCATAGGACTATCGTCAATGTAAATAATCAGTGGTGCGGGGTTGATGACCTTGCGGTGATTGGCTTTTGCAGAAGCTTTTGCAGTCGAGGGCGCTAAGATCTGACTTTGAATAGGTGTTTGCCTAGGGTCGTTTGGCAATGGGCCAGACGGCGTAACAGGCTGACTAACGTTACCAGAAAGGTTTTTGCTAATTGACTCGCTGCCGCTACCGCCGCACCAGTAGGCGCTATTGCCGTTGTAGCCGTCTCGCTAGCATGACTGCGATTGCCCAGATCCTGCACTTGAACTGACCCGATCAGACCCTGACGAATATAAGGCACAATTTGCCGCATGATCGGCAATAGGGGCTGATTGAGCGCAACGGCAATATCTCTAAAGGTTTGCTGGCCATCAATGATGTTGCGCAAATGATTGTAGTTCGCTCTCGGCATAAGCTTTTTCAGCTCTTGGGGCTGACCGATAAACGGCGCTAAGTTGGGTGAGCATTTGACCAATTCAGCTTGCTGCCAAGCTTGCCAGTCGGCCTGAGCTTGTTGCCAAGCTTGCTCAGCTTGAACAACAAGAAAAAGAGAACTAGAAAATTTCTTTTTGCTATCGGTAAAAACAAAAGGTGACTTGGCATGAAGAAAACGCAAGGTTCCTTGATGAACAATGTCGAACATGATTTCTGTCAGATAATCTTCAACCGCTTTAGTGATGTATGTACGGTTGATTTTATCTTGACGCACCTGTAAGGCCAGGTGTTGATACTTTAGCTTGGCGTAAGGAATATCTTCTTTTTCGCCATTTTGAGGTGTCATTTCGGCGATGAGCTGAGGGTAGTGCTTCACCAGTTGGCGATGCCAGCGCCTGATCGGATGCACTTGTGAGTGCGCCCACACCATTCGCCCCATATTAAAGTAAAGCGCCCATTGAAGCGATTGGCCCACCCCGACATAGACGATGCCTGTAAATTGACTTTGCTTATGGGTTTTAAGCTTTTCATGCAGAGCTTGAATCATTGACTGGCTGGGCATAGCTTCGAGTAATTGAAGGTAATACTGCTAGGTTTTTAAAGGAGTGATTTAGAATAGTTAGAATAATTTAAAGATTCCCTGAGCCCCTCGGAGTTTAACCCCACTTGCAAGACGTAACGTCAGCCTTGATTTGCCTATGGCCAACCTTGCTCTGCGGCCTATGCTAGGACATCAACTCGGCCAGTTCCATCCAGCGTTCGGTGGCGGTGTCAATCTCAGCAGAAATCGTCGCAATTTCCTCAGATAGCTTGTGCAATACTTCATAGTCACTAGGTGGTGTGGGGTAGAGCAATTTTTCTAACTCAGCTTTTTTCGCTTCTAGCTGGGGGATTTTACTCTCTAGCGATGCATATTCTCTTTTTCTTTGCCAGAAATCTTTTTGGGCACCTTGGCCGTCTGGGAGCCTGTCGTAGTTTTACTAGCAGATGACTTAGCAAATGGGCTGTTAGGCGGTTGTTTTCGCGCGTTTACATCAATTTCCGACTTTTGTATTGTTTTTTGCGTTACTTTCTGCTCTGAGGCTGTTTTTTTCTTCGCTGCCAAATAAACAGAATAGTTGCCAGGATAGCGACGAATGTGGCCACCAGGTTCTAGGGCAAAAATATTTTTCACCGTACGATCTAAAAAATAGCGGTCGTGGGAGACGGTGATCACGCAGCCATTGAAGCTTTCTAGATAATCTTCTAATACGGTGAGCGTCTGTACGTCGAGATCGTTGGTTGGTTCATCCAGAATCAACACATTGGGGGCACTGAGGAGAACACGCAGCAAAAACAAGCGACGTTTTTCACCCCCCGAGAGTTTGTGAATGGGGGTGTATTGCTGATTGCTGGTGAAAAGGAAACGCTCTAGCATTTGCGAAACGCTGATTTGGCTACCGTCGGCAGTGGTGACAAAAGCCCCTTCTTCTTTGAGGTAGTCCATCACTCGCTGTTCTTGGTTGAGCGCTTCGAGCAGCTCTTCTGAATGCTGATTGAAGTACCCTATGTGGATAGTTTGGCCGATCTCGACCGTGCCGCTGTCGGGTTCTAGCTGCCCGGTGATGATGTCCATCAGGGTGGATTTGCCTGCACCGTTGGGGCCGATAATGCCAATGCGATCGCTCGCTGTAAACTCATAGGTAAAGTCTTTGATCAAAGTGCGAACGGCTCCATCAGCGCCACTGCAAGTGCCATAGGCTTTAGTGATACCTTTTACTTCAATCACCTTCTTGCCAATCCGCCGTCCAGCGGTGTCAATCTCTACTTTGCCTTGGGCTGCTTTGAAGGTCTTGTCTTTCATGGCCTCAATCCGGCCAATTCGCGCATTCTGCTTCGTACTTCGCGCCTTCGGCCCCTGCCGCAACCAAGCTAGCTCGCGTCGCAGCATCCCTTGGAATTTTTGTTGGGAGCTAGCCGCTGAGGCGTCTTGATCGGCCTTTTTCTCTAGGTAATAGGCATAGTTGCCCGAGTAAGTATACAGATCAGCCCGGTCAATTTCGATAATTCGGTTGGTGACCTGATCCAAAAAGTAGCGATCGTGGGTAATCAGCACAATCGCTCCTCGAAAGCGGCCCAAATACTCTTGCAGCCATTCCACTGATTCGGCATCTAAGTGGTTCGTTGGCTCATCCATCAGCAATAGGTCAGGATCACTCATTAGCGCCGTGGCCAAAGCAATCCGCTTACGGTACCCTCCCGAAAGATCGCCCACCCGTGCGTCAAAATCTTCAATACCGAGCTTGCTGAGAATAATCTTGGCATCGGTTTCCAAGTCCCAGGCACCTTCTGTGTCCATTTGCTCCCCGACTACAGCCAGTCGGTTCATCAACTGCTCTAGCGCTTTGCCGTCACCAGCATGGGATAGGCGAGACATTTTATGGGTCAAGGCTTCGTACTCACGCACAAGCTGCATCCGTTCACCGCAGTCAGCAAAGACCTGATCGAGCACGGTTAGCTCTTCATCAATATCAGGCTGCTGAGGTAAGTACACCAAACGGGCACCAGATTTGGTCAGGCGCTGGCCGCTGTCAATGGGCTCTAGGCCACCCATCATTTTGAGCAGGGTGGATTTACCAGAGCCATTGACCCCTATCACGCCGACCTTATCGTCAGGTTCAATGCTAAACGAACCGTCGCGCAGTACCTCTTTGATCCCGAAGTCTTTGCTAACAGATTGGAAGGTAATCAGACTCATGGTGGCAGTAGGTTAGGCGTGGATCTTTATCCTAATCGTAAACAGGTGATCGTACAGGGTCAAAGCGGATTGAAGGGCTTGGGAGCACTTGTTAAAGGCGTTTAAAGGCGTTTGAAATGCTTGGAAAATTCTTGAAAATGTCGCTACGTCAACCCCAAATTGTATAGGAAGGACTACGGAAATTCAGGTATTTAAAACACAAACGCCATAGGTATACACCCATCGGATGATATAAATGTAAAGGTTTTTGAAGCATTCTCGCTGGTCATGAACTTTTTACTGCAAGTCCTTAACGAGAGTGCTTTGGCTCGATTTCTAACGGAGTGTTGACTTTTGACTGCTACGACAGAAAGGTTTATTGCTGCTGACCTATCGCCGAGTAAGGCACCTTTGCAGCTCCCTGAGATTATTAAAAGCCTTCCGAAGGCTTACTTTGAAAAAGATACCGCTAAAGCCTGGAAGCATGTGCTTATTAGTCTTTCGGCTGCTGTCCTGGGCTACTGTGCGATTGTCTTTTTGCCCGCGTTCCTCCTGCCGTTTAGTTGGGTTTTTACCGGTACAGCCCTGACGGGTTTTTTTGTTATTGGTCACGATGCCGGTCATCGCTCATTTGCTAAGCGTCGTTGGGTCAATGATTGGGTCGGTCATATTGCTTTTCTGCCGTTGATTT
This sequence comes from Phormidesmis sp. RL_2_1, assembly GCA_012033015.1. Lineage (GTDB taxonomy): Bacteria > Cyanobacteriota > Cyanobacteriia > Phormidesmidales > Phormidesmidaceae > Phormidesmis. Next base: position 4,631 of record JAAUPS010000068.1, on the reverse strand, counting down.
ACCCTTTCCATGCTTGGCGCTTGCTGCATGATCATCATCACCTGCACACCAACAAAATGGAGATAGACAACGCTTGGTACCCCTGGTATGCCGATGATTTTGCCCAAACACCACCATTGCTGCAAGCTCTGTACAAACTGGTACGGGGCTACTTTTGGTGGACAGGCTCGATTGGACACTGGGCCTTGCTGCACTTCGATTTGCGTAACTTTAAGCAGCGCGATCGCGCCAAAGTCATTTTCTCGTGCAGTCTTGTCATCGTTTTTGCCGCTGTCTTTTTTCCTGTGCTGATTGCTACAACTGGCTTTTGGGGCTTTATCAAGTTTTGGCTCATGCCTTGGATGGTGTATCACTTCTGGATGAGCACCTTTACTATCGTCCACCACACCATTCCAGAAATTTCATTCCAGCCTGAGCACAAGTGGAATGCAGGTGATGCTCAGCTCGCCGGTACGGTGCACTGTAGCTATCCCCGTTGGATTGAAATCCTATGTCATGACATCAATGTCCATGTGCCTCATCACATTTCTACTGGCATTCCTTCGTACAATTTACGCAAGGCCCATGCCAGCTTGAAAGAAAACTGGGGTGAGCACATCGTTGAGCGCAAGTTTTCTTGGGCACTGATGAAATCCATCGCCACTGAGTGCCATCTGTATCATCCTGATAAGCCCTATCAGTCTTTCCAAGAAGCAGGGTTCTAAACAGGTTTCTATAGCCTCTGTCGAGTTAGCTAGGACAATAGTCATTCTCCTGGGAGAGGCTACGCCAACGCTAGCAGCCCTGACGAGCAGCAGCTAACTCGACAGGCAGAGGTGAGGACCCGGCGGCGTACGGCGCTAGCGGTGAGACCCTGCGCCGTCGCACGTCGCTAAGGAATGCTCACCAAGATAAGAAATGCTCACCTAGACAAAGCCAGAATGCATCTTTACTTTGCGATCAGCAGGCTTTTAGGAAATTTTCTCAGCGGGTCTTGAGCAGGTGCTTAAGACCCGCTTAAAGCAGGTATTTAAAAGCAGGTACTCAAAGCACGTTCACATCAAGTGGAAAATGCATAAAGGGGAGAAGAGAGGAGATTGGAAAAGTCACCTCAAGCCTTTGGCTTCTCTTTACTACCTCGCCGCTTTTTCATTGGTGGGCTGCTTGTCCCACTCCGTCGCCGCCGCTTAGCAGGCCGACCATCTCGCCAGTTGCCATCGTCTCGAGTTGGCCCCAAGCTAGAAATTTTCATAGGATGACCCAGTACAGACACCCGTTGCAACAGCTCAAAGGTTTCTTTAGGAATGCCTAGGGGCAAATCTACGGTGCTGTGATCTTCGTTGACAGTAATTTTGCCAATGTGGCGATTGGCAAGGCCGGTTTCGTTGGCGATCGCACCTACAATATGCCCCGGTTTAACATGGTGAGTGCGGCCCACCTCTATGCGGAACCGCTCCATTCCCAAGCCCCCTTCACCAGCGCCATTCCCACCTCGATCTCTGTCGTTATAATCTCTGTCCTTATAATCTTTGTCCCTAGTCTGAGGCACAGCCCGTTCTTCCAGCAACAGGGGTTCATCACCCTGCAGCAGCTTTGCCAAAGCGCCAGCAATTTCGAGCGCTGGCACATCGTGCTCTTGCTCATACTGCTCCAAAATGCGCACGAAAAATTCTGAATCTTCCTCAGCCAAAGTATCAGTAATCTGCTGCTTAAATCGAGCAATGCGCTGATCGTTAACCACCTCAGTAGAGGGCATTTCCATCCGCTCAATTTTTTGCTTGGTCGAACGCTCCAAAGAATTCAGCAGCCGTTTTTCGCGCGGGGTCACAAATAAAATGGCCTCACCTTTGCGTCCGGCTCGACCCGTGCGCCCAATCCGGTGCACATAGGCTTCGGGATCGTAGGGCATATCGTAATTAATCACATGGCTAATCCGCTCTACATCCAGCCCCCGCGCCGCCACATCGGTGGCCACCAAAATATCTAAAGAGCCCTTTTTCAAGCGCTCCACCGTGCGCTCCCGCTGATTTTGAGGGACATCACCACTCAAAGCAGCCGCGTTATAGCCCCGAGCCTCCAGCTTTTCAGAAAGTTCCACAGTGGCCACTTTGGTTCGCACAAAGACAATCATGCCGTCAAAAGCTTCTACTTCCAAAATGCGGGTTAGGGCATCTAGCTTGTGGTAGCCACTGACTGACCAAAAGCGCTGACGAATCGTATCAGCCGTTTTGGATTTGGTTTTAATGGAAATTTCGACCGGCTCATGCAGATGCTGTTGGGCAATCTTGCGAATCATCTGGGGCATCGTGGCCGAAAATAGAGCAATTTGCCGAGTCGGCGGAGTTTGGCTGAGCACCCATTCCACATCATCGATAAAGCCCATCCGCAGCATTTCATCGGCTTCATCCAGCACTAAAAAATTGAGATCGGATAGCTCCAAGGTGCCGCGCTTGATATGGTCAATCACTCGCCCTGGCGTACCCACGACCACATGGGCAGCGCGTCTGAGCTGCTTAAGCTGAATTTGATAGCTTTGGCCGCCGTAAATCGGCAGCACATGGAACCCATTGAGGTGTTTTCCATAGCCTTGAAAAGCTTCGGCCACCTGCAGTGCCAGCTCACGGGTGGGGGCGAGCACGAGTGCCTGAGGACGGTTATTGGCAGTATCGATATTGCAGAGAATAGGCAGCGCAAAGGCCGCTGTTTTGCCTGTGCCCGTTTGCGCTTGGCCAATGATGTCGCGGCCTTCAATCAGCGGCGGAATGGTTTGCGCTTGAATCGGTGTAGGGCTTTCATAGCCAACGTCATTTAAGGCTCTAAGGACAGGCTCTGTGAGCGCGAGATCTTGAAAGGATTGCACGGATGCGGACATGTAAAGTTACCTGGAGGGGCTAAATCGTGAAGACAAAAAGGCTATTAGGGACGCAAGAAAATTTAGAAAGGCAAGGTGTTTCCTAACGCTCAACCGTAAAGTTATTAAAAGTTATTAGGGGTGTTATTTAGAGGGAATTGCAAAAAGCGCGGCTGCAGCAGTAGCGATGGCTGGATAATCACACTATATGCAAATAGCACTTGTCAATTAAGATAGGCAACGATGTGCCGGGTAAGATAGGCAACGATGTGCCGGGTAAGGTAGGCAACGATGTGCCGAATAAGATAGACAACGATGTGCCGGGGAAATTGAGCTATGCAAGCGGATCGCATGAGCAAATGCTGACCTGCTCAAGCCACCAGCATAGCGCGCGATCGCCCCTCTAAACTATCGAGAGCTATCGAGAGCTATTGAGAAAACCATTTGAAAAACCATCGGCGAGCTAAAAACGGTGATATTTGCGGAACGCTATCAAATCATACGGCCTTTAGCCCAAGGTGGATTTGGCAAAACATTTTTAGCCTGCGATCACTATCTGCCCGGACATCCCCAGTGCGTCATTAAGCAGCTTTTCCTAGCCAATGCCAGCCCAGAAATCCTCAAAACAGCCCAGCGCCTTTTTCATTTAGAAGCCGAGACCCTTTACAAGCTCGGCACCCATCCGCAAATCCCCACATTGCTCGCTCACTTTGAGCACTCAGGAGAATTTTATCTGGTTCAAGAATATATTCCCGGCCCATCCCTCCAGCAGGAATTAGTTCAGTTGGTTCAGTTGAAACGCCCCGCAGCTAGCTCATTATCCGAGCGATCGCACTACACCTGCACCCTCCTACAAGATCTGCTATCAATCCTGGCCTTTGTCCATCAGCAAAACGTTATCCATCGAGACATCAAACCTGCCAATCTGATTCGCCGTCATCACCAGCTCGTTTTAATCGATTTCGGTGCCGTCAAACGCCTTACCCAGCCACTCACCCAATCACTCACCCAATAACGAATAACCAATAACCAATAACTCAAACACCCCGCGTTGCCTACGGACGAATCCAAAGCATTTTTCCCCGTACAATCTGCGGCTATTCACAGAATCGGCGTACCTGTCTTTATCGGCATTGAATAACGACAAATGTCGTATCGTCAAATTGTGATGCGTTGCCGGCAAATTCATCTAAAGCATTGGTAATCGCATCACAAACGGCGGCGGCCGATTGCCCTTGCGTGGCTGTGATGACGTCGCGCAGCCGTTCCAGCCCGAATTCATTCTGATCAGCGTTCATCGTTTCATTCACCCCGTCTGTGTACAGCACCACCGTGTCACCGGGCTCTAATTGCACCGACTCTTCGACAAACAGCATCTCTTCAATGATACCCATGGCGATACCATCGGCGCGAAAATAGGTTGTCTCTCCGTTGGAACGCACATACATGGGTGGATTGTGACCGCCGTTAGCATAAGTTAATGTGCGCGTTTCCGGATTCCACACGGTGTAGAAAGTGGTGACAAACAGGTCGGATTCAGTGTCGTGAACGATAATGTCGTTGGCGCGGCTGAGGGTCGCGCCCGGCGTCAGGCGTGTGAAACCTACCGAGCGAATGATGGTGCGGCAAAGTGCCATAAACAGGGCCGCAGGGATACCTTTGTCGGCGACATCGGCGATGACGAAGCCATAGGTGTTGTTGGGCAGTGCCAGAAAGTCGTAGAAATCGCCGCTGACCTGGCGCGCAGCACGCCAGTAAGCGGCGACTTCGGAGGCCGGGAATTTCTGGTCGGCTGTCAGGG
>JAAUPS010000285.1 GCA_012033015.1 Phormidesmis sp. RL_2_1 | reverse complement strand
TTGGTCAAAGGCTCCTGCGCAAAAATCGTAAAGGTCTTCGGCGATTGAGCATTCAAAGTCGCGATCACTGTCACTGGTTCATTCACTGAGCCAATGAGATGGATTAAGCCGTCTGCCGTATTAGCCGTCTTTAATTCAGTCGTAGAAAGGGTTGGCCCTGTTCTATCGAGAACATAGCTATAGGAGACTGGCGCAGAAACATTGCCGAAGCTGTCTTCTGCGATCACATAAAGCGTATAGCTACCATCGGTCAGTGGCCGCCCCAAAACAGTGCTCAACGCTTGCATATCCAGCGTAAAGCTGCCATTTTTCAAATATTGAGAGATATCGACGTAGTTGGCCGCAGGCGTATTGCCAAAGCCCGCTCTTAAACGAGAAATCTCGCTTTCGTCGCTTACCGTCCCAATTACAGTTGTGACCGAAGTGGTTTTGTCTGTTCCATTGCTACCCGTATCTTCCTTTAATGTCAACGTTACAACTGGCGCATCTACATCGGCGATCACCTTAGAAAGCGTTAAGAAGCGGGCATCCACTTCCGGATTAATGGTTCGTTTGTCCAGCTTAATACCGCTGCCAAACTGCGCTGCGGCAAAGCGCGAGTCGGCTGAAACTTGCCCTTTCACCTCAATGTTGCCAATACGTCCACCTGCAACTAACTGCTCGTTGCCATTGACAAAACTACTATCGCGCGGATTTAACCCAGCGCCAATCACAGAAGAGAGCACATTGCCATAGACGATAAATTCTTCAAGTTCGCCACTGCCATAGCTATCATCGCCCCCACCCGCTCGGCCATCTGCTCCAAAGTTGGCACCAACCAGCACTTTGGCATTCGCCAGATCACCTCGAACAAAAATGCGCTTAAGGCTACCGGCTGCAACGCTGCCAAGCATGTCATTTTGAACATCTAGCTTAGTCAACTCGCCCGCTACCGTTAGCGACCAGCTCGCCGCCGTCGAGTTTAGGTCAAGCTGATTGGTTGTGCCAAGTTTCCATATTCCAGCAGCAATGCCTTCTATCTTTGCCTGCTTAAGCCCTCTCGCAATATCGACATTGGCATTAAAACCATCTTTTATCTTAAGAACGTCCAGTTCAGATGCTTTGACAAGGCTCGAACCGCCATTAACCGTTGTCCAGCTATTCGCTGATAGTGACTTAATTGCGCTTTGGGAAGTGATCGTTAAATTACTTGCCTGGTCAAGCTTAATCTCCACCCCGTGATTGAGTTTGTTGCTGGGCCCAATTGAAATTTGCGCGTTGCTAATATCATCAAGCACGAGACGCTCTAGGCTGCCAGAGATGGTGAAATTGCCTTGCAAATCTGTTTTAGTGCCATAGAACTGCTTGAGATCCCCATTGACAACCACATTTTCCACAATATTACCATCACCATCCGCTTGAATAGTGAGATCAGACTTGTCGGTTGTGCCGTACAGCGCGATCTGTTTAACACCTTGGCGTTCAGTCACTTCACCATAGCCGTCACCCTTTAGATTAAAGCGAACAACATCGCCATCCGACTCAGTCAACTGAAGCTGCACATCCTTGCGAGTACCGACGTTGCCAAACTGCCAAGCCACTTTCTGCGGTGCAGCAATCGCAATCACATTGTTCGCTTCATTAGCTTCAGGTAAATTCTTATCCGCATCGATAACCACAAAAAGGTTGTAGTCACCGGGTGCGAAGTTGTTCGGTAGCTTCACAGCAGCAGAGATAGCTTTACTGCTATTCACAGCAAGTTTTAGATTCTCAAGATTCACCGCGCCAATCTCTACGGCACTATTATCTAAAGCAGGCTGTCGAGTTGCAAACACCTTCACGTTCACAGGTGATTCAGTTTTAAGCCCGCCGTGATTAGTCAGCGTAATCGATAGCGCACCCTCTGCACCTGGCAGGGAAACCTGATCAAGGGTAAGTGTACCGACTTGAGCGGTTAAATCTGGCAATCCTTTCTCGTGTAGGTACTGCATGACCCGTGCCAAAGACTTCGCAGGCTGGGTAATAGGAGAGCCGGTGACAGAATCAATGCCAGGGTTAAAGGAATTGCTGCGAGCAAATTTCTGTACATTAGAAAGCAGCTTGTCAATGTCATTTGAACCAAGAAATATACGGTCAATCGCATCTAGATCTGCAAGAACCTGCCCTCTTGTTTGAGCAATGTCACTCTCTAAAACAACATTGTCAATCCCACTAAACGTGCCAGATGTGAGCTGCCCCCATAACTCATCAATCCAGCCGCTCTGCCAGATTGCAGAGCCTTGAGACGTGCTAAAACTAGAAGCGCCGCTATTGGAATTATCAAGCATGGGATTGGGTAAAAAGATGGAAGCCGTTTAAAAATATAGCCAGCAGCTAGTGACGACATAAATCAGTCACTGCTGAGTGCCCAAGAACTGAAGTCAAAAAACGTCTAGATCAAGTCTTCTGAAGTTCTATTTCTCAGTTTTCTAAACGAAGGTTCCCCACTTATCAGTAAAACAAGTTGAGTTATTTTACGGAACTGTTCAAACGCTTTTGAAAATTGCTGCCCCAGAATTACGGAGCTTCACCCCTAAATAGGTTGGATTAGACAGATGCCAGAAGGATACGAGTTACCCGCTTCAGAATATTAAGTTTTTTTCTACCGCACCCAGAGCAGTGTGCATTCATTGGTTACTTTTGGGTTTACTAAAAAAACTTGATGCAACTGAGATCCGCGAAAATGTTGATAGACCAGACACTCAGAGAACTAGCTCAAAACTGTGATTTTCAAATTGGCAGCAGCCTATCGCCCACTGGCGTGACGCAAAACGCTGACTATCGAGAGGTGGTTAGTCAGCATTTCAACTTGCTGGTTCCCGCTGGCACGATGAAAATTCATAATATTCGCACAACACCCACCACTTGGGATTTTAGCCGGGGAGATCGCGCCGTCGAATTTGCTCAACAAAACAACCAAAGCGTCAGAGGTCATACACTATGCTGGCATCTCAGCGCCGCCGACTGGATGAAGAACCTGAGCAGCTCAGAGCTGGAAAAGGTGTTGCGCGACTATATCTTTGAGACGGTTGGACGCTATCGGGGCAAAGTTCAGTCCTGGAATGTGCTCAACGAAGCCATCAACGACAACGGCAGAGCCCGCCCTTCCTTATGGAAGCAAATAGAAAACTTTATCCCTAAGTGCTATCAGTGGGCGCATGAAGCCGACCCGGAGGCTGAGCTGCTGTATTGCGACTACCGACTACACACCGTTGGGCGCTGGAAAGCGGTTTCTAAAATGGTACGAGAGATGCAAGCCTCAGATATTCCTATTCATGGGATTGGATTGCAACTACACCACGATATGTTTAGATCTTTAGCCATTAGTTCTGTGCGACTGACGGGTGCAATTTTAGATTTACGCAAGCTCGGGATGAACGTTCACATCGCAGAAGTCACCGTCGCTATCCAGCCACCGATCCAAACCTTACCCGATACGGTGAAATACAAAATGCACGCAGCGGCTTACCGGCAGCTCATCAAAGCCTCTTTGTTAGGTGGGGCTAAAAGTCTCAGTATTTGGGGTTCAGCCGATCCCTTCGCCGAACATGTTCCCGCAGAGGCAACGCCCGGTATCTTTGATGCGACATTTCAGCTTAAGCCAGCCTATTTTGCACTACAAGAAGAGTTGAGACATCATCAACATCGGCTAGCAAAGCAAACCTTACCAGAACTAGCGCTCTCCAGCTATTGATCAGCAGCGAACTTGAAGCCCACGATTACTTTAGGCTTCAAGTTCGCTCAAAGAGAGCCGCTGCCAATTTCCCTTGCCATCTGCAATCAGATAGTAGATACGCTCCTGTTGTTTGTTATCTACCGGAATAGCCAGCAGTAACAATACAGGCGCATCTTCATTTTTAAGGTGCAATTCAATCAGAGGCAAATGGACTGCTGACGAAGCATAGTTCGACAGGGTAGAAAGATAGGTATTACAACAGCGCAAGACTTCTGACGAATCCACATAGCCATCAGGATCTGGATATAGCGCCAAGGGCGCTTGCAGATGTTTTATATTGAGCCAGTCGGTTCCTTGTGAAATCGGAGACATCGCGACTTCTGTGCCGCCGCTATTGAGCAATAACACCAAAACGTCTGTTTCTAAATAGGCGCTATTTGTCCAGTAAGAATCTATAAATTTTGGACAACCTGCATACTGCTCACTCGTTGAACGAAGTTCGTCATATACTCTGTTGTGAACTAATGTGCACGAAGCTGCGGCAAGATCTAACATGACTCAAGGTGATTTCATTAAGGGCTTTTAGGTAGCCTTACTATGCCCAAAACTTGATGGGTAAGTTTCTGTATCCATCAATAAATATTGAAATAATTTTCGCTGAAAGGGCATTCTTCTTAAAGAAGGATTTAGTGGATAAGGATTGACGCAGCGTGACAGTCACCTCAGCAGAAGTAATTTCAAAAAACAGTCATCAAGATTCAGAAAATCCCGGTATCTCTGCAAACGGCAGATACGTTGTCTTTGTAGCTGATGCTGACAGCCTTGTAAATGGTGATAATAACGGTAAAAGAGATATCTTTGTCTATGACCGTGACACCGATACAACTGAGCGCATATCTATCAGTAGTTCCGGCTTTGAAAGCAATAACAACGCAGATAGTCCGAGTATTTCAAGCAATGGGCGCTTTATTACCTTTCAATCGTCGGCTAGCAATCTCGTAGAGGGTGACACAAATCAGAGAAACGACATCTTTGTCTATGACAGAGAGACCCACCAAGTTGAGCGCATCTCTGTCAGTAATAGCGGCGCTCAAAGCAACGGAGATTCCTATCCACCCAGCATTTCGGGCGATGGCCGCTACGTTGCCTTTCAATCTGCTGCCAGCAATCTTATAGACAATGACACCAACAATGAAAGCGATATCTTTGTCTATGACCGAGATGAAAATAGCATCGAGCGCGTTTCTGTCAGCAGCAGTGGCACTGAAGCCAATGGGGTTTCTTCGACGCCTCATCTCTCAGCCGATGGCCGCTATGTCACCTTTAGCGCTTTCGCGAGCAACTTAGTCAATAGCGATACCAACAGCAGGAGCGACATCTTTGTTTATGATCGGCAGACGCATATCATTAAGCGCGTTTCTCTGGGCGATGAGTTGACCGAAGGGAACAGTTCTTCCATCAATCCTCGACTCTCTTCTAATGGTCGCTATATAACGTTCGAGTCTAAGGCCAGCAACTTAGTTAGCAACGACACCAATCATGAAAGCGATATTTCCTCTATGACCGCGACACGGGCAAAGTTGAGCGGGCCTCTGTCAATGACAAAGGCCAAGAAGGTAATGGAAATTCCTCTAACCCTAGCATTTCAGCTGATGGCAGATTCATTGCCTTCTCCTCTAAGGCGACAAATTTAGTCGGCAGTGATAAAAACGACGACAGTGACATTTTTGTTCATGATCGCACAACAGGAAAAACTAGGCGAGTTTCTGTCGGCAGCGCAGGCAAAGAAAGCAACGGGTTCTCGCTCGTCCCTATTATTTCAGCTGATGGCCAATACATCACCTTTGAGTCCAGTGCCAGTAATTTAGTCAGCAACGATGTCAACGAAAAGATCGATGTTTTTACAGTCGAAAATCCCTTCCTACAGTCGGTGCTCTCATCTGGACTGAAGGCTCAAGAAAACAACTTACTGGCTGTCGGTGGCAACGATACAACCCAATTAAGAGTCTCCATTGCCGAGCGCACAGCCAGTGAAGTCAGCGAAATCATCATAATTGCCACTGACGATGAGCTTGGCACAATTGACGGCACAGCCCCAGGAGCCGATGGATACCGGCAAGCGGCGCTGAGCAGAGCAACGGTAGTACTTTCAGTGTTAGAAGCAGAGGAGTTTAAGGCGCTCCAGTTGAGTCGCACTTTGACGGTGACGGGCGGTCAGTTCTTGCAGTTTGCCATTCTAACAGGTGGCTCCTTAAATGACTTGCTCAGTGGAGGCTCAGGTGAAATTCTCTTTGCCACTGCAACGGCCAACCCTGACGGGCACTCAGCTATCAATACAGCGCTTCAGAGCAGCTATAGCCTACGGTTAAGTTTTAGGCTACCAAGGCGTGATCGCTCTCAAGGCGTCACACTAGATTTAGCTTTGGATTTGGATAGTATTCAAGCACAAACGCAGAGGCAGAATAGCTACAGTCGAATCATCGACTTAACAGGACTAAACGGGCCTACCGTCAACGCTTCGATCCAAGTTTTTCGGGAGGCAGCCTTAAACGATACTGTAGGCTTTTTTGAAGTCGAAGATGAGCAGGGCAATGTGAAAGATCCGATGACCGGCACTATTCTTTCTCCTGATGACCCAGGCTACTTTCAAGCAGCACTAGCACACTATGCTGAGCTAAGTTTTACTGGTCAAAAACGGTCAAACAACAAATTACACAGCTCAGCTTGCTACGGGTAAGCGTTTGTCGACTTTTATAGTCGTTGACGGTACCGTTGACGAAC
>JAAUPS010000284.1 GCA_012033015.1 Phormidesmis sp. RL_2_1 | reverse complement strand
AGCGTGATATGTCAGCTTATTTCTGGCTTGTTTGAATGGCTTGTTTTAGTGCTGTGAAAAATCTGTGCTCAAATAATGCCCGGATATATCAAAAAAAATCGCAACTTTAGAACAATCCTTAAAAAACGGTTCAATGCACTAATATCAGGGCCATCAGGGACTGAAAAGGTTAAAAAAGATAACAGTTGGCTATATTATCCTGATCTGTATTTGGGTATAACTACGGGTATAGCTTAGGCTCTTGGCAGCGATATCTAGTAAATTTCAGCTAGTTTTCTAGAGATTTTCACAAAATCATGTTGAATAAGTCTTCTATTTTCCCGGCTTAACTGAGGAACATGAACAAATAGACCGACGGTTTGCCAATGGGCGGCGTTAATCGCCTGCAAAACGCTGTAGTACAGATGGTTGCAAACGTAGCGGCCAGCGTCATCGCTAATTTCGCTAAGTAATGTTCCCAAGAGCAATTCTGAGAGGTTAATAGATGTCTGTAAAATGGCAGGGCTTGAGGTGGCAGGGCTTGAGATGGCAGGGCTTGAGGCGGGAGATAGCGTACTGGCCTGACGAGTGATGGCCTGATGAGGAACGACCGGATGGGGCATCGCCTGCCGCTCTAAAGATAGACAGCCGCGATGTTCGGCCATGCCGCAGCAAATAATCACGCGGGGCCGCAGCCGATACAGTTCGGTTACAACTCGAATCGGTGCCATTTGAAAGTTGACAGGTACTTGCCGTAGCCAAATGGTATTGGTCGGTAGTGCACCGCGATGATGCAGTTCAGCAATCAACTCATCCGATGAGTTGGTAGGCTGATGGGCGCGCCAAGATTGAAATGAGGTCATTAAGATGGCTCGAGAGTTTAGGCTTGGTTTCATCAGGTGTTTGCGATTGAAAAAATCAAGATATAATCACGCCATGAAGGCTATACGCATTGTGAGGGTAACCCATTCGCTGTGACTACCATTGCTGTTATCGACTATGACATGGGCAACTTGCACTCTGCTTGTAAGGGACTGCAAACGGCTGGGGCAACCACTGTTATTACTGATCGTGTTAGTGATATTGAGCGCGCCGATGGCGTCGTTTTACCTGGTGTAGGTGCCTTTGACCCAGCGATGGAACATTTGCGATCGCGCCATCTGATTGAGCCCATTCGCCGCATTGCCCGCAGTGGCAAACCCTTCCTCGGCATTTGCGTTGGCTTACAGGTTCTATTTGAAGGTAGCGAAGAGGGTAAAGAACCGGGCTTGGGCATTTTTCCTGGTATGGTTCGCCGCTTTAAGCCCGAACCAGGACTTACCATTCCGCATATGGGCTGGAATCAGTTGCAGCTTGCTCAGCCTGACTGTCCGCTTTGGCATGACATCCCTGCTGGTGCATGGGTGTACTTCGTCCATTCCTTTTATGCTCATCCTGCCGATCCTGCAATCAATGCCGCCACCATTACCCACGGCAGTCAAACGGTAGCGGCGGCTGTTCGTCAAGGTAATCTGATGGCTGTACAGTTTCACCCCGAAAAATCCTCGACTGCGGGTCTGCAAATTCTCAGTAACTTTGTCAGCTACGTTCGCCAAACCGAAGCGGTGGCAGTATAGAAGCGGTGGCAGTATAAAGGTGGCAGTATAAAAACGTGAAGCCCTATCAAGCTGTGCCGATTGAAGAATGCGGTGAAGGCCTTGCGGCTATACCAATCGATCGCTTTGCTATCGTTACCCCTCACCCCTATATCACACTAGGGGCTCCCTACGGTGACTTTTCACCCTACTTTTTACGCCAAGGTGTGCTCCAAAGACTAGAGCGTGCTCAGGTCTACTTACAGCAGCATTGTGTGGGCTGGCGGCTACAAATTTTTGATGCTTACCGGCCTATCCCAGTTCAACAATTCATGGTGGATTACACGTTGGTGCAGCTTGCCCAAGCAGAAGGGCTAACGCTCGATGGGCTGAGTGAAGCATCAAGGCTGCGCTTGCAAGAGAAGGTCTTGAAGTTTTGGGCAATTCCTAGCGCTAATCCGAATACCCCACCGCCTCATAGTACTGGCGCAGCCGTTGATCTGACACTGCTAAATGCTGCTGGCGAAACTGTCAACATGGGCTGCGCCATTGATGAAATATCTCCACGCGCTACCCCCATCACTTTGCCGCGAGCACCGAGCCGCAGGCGCAGCAGTATCACCATCACCGCACGCTGCTCGCACAGGCTATGCAGTCGGCAGGGTTTTGCCAGCACCCCAATGAGTGGTGGCATTTTTCCTATGGCGATCAGATGTGGGCTTGGCAGCGTGCAAAAGGTGCGATCGCCCATTACGGCAACGCCCAAGCCGTGGCCTAATTCTCAAAGACGGCTCGGACGTGGGTTGGACGTGGGTTGGACGTGGGTTGGACGTGAGCTTGATCCCTGCTCAATACGGGTGTCAATACGGGTGTCTCTGATCGAGTACGCCTGCTTGAGACCGTTTTATGCCAGTGCCGAGGCCAAGTTTTTCTCTAGCTTTAAGCAGTTGCGATCGCGCCCACCTCTAACTGATACTCAACTCTGTCCATAATCCGATGTAAAATCAACCAGCCATAGCCCCCTTCTTGAAAATCATCAGGAGACGGCGCAGCATAGTCATCTAACCGAAAGCCTGCCCCTTGATCCCAAACCTCTAGCGAGAGATTGTTATCATTTAGCTCAATGCGAATCAGCACCGGTAGCTCAGGTTTGTCGCTGTGGGCATGGCGTACGATATTGGAATACACTTCTACGACCACCAAGCGTAACCGTTTTTCCACGCCAGCCCAGTCAATTTGCTGATCAATCTCTAGCTGCAGCGACTCCAGTAACCAGTGCTCTACTACCGACAAAAACTTTAGATCACTGGGAACAGTTAACTCAGTTTTTAACATGACGTCACCTCCAGTGACAAAATAGTTTGGTCGTCTTCCTGCTCACCTTCGGGCAAATGGATATAGGAGAGTAGATTATCAAGATTAAGCTCAGCAGGCTGTTGCTGTAAAAATGCCCAAAGGCCCTCTTGGTTGAGCATAGAGCAGCTACTTTGGCTGTTATCCTTGCGGTGATGGCTAGGTACAGTTGCCTCCGTAATTCCATCGCTGGTCAGTAGTAATACATCCCCATCTGATAGATGCAGCTTCCCCGCCGCCGCCTGCCAATTCGGTAAAATACCCAGTGGTACGCCCCTAACATCTAAATAAATTGGCGTGACAGCGTGGGCCTCAGCATCTGTTTCTTGACTGACAACCACTTGATGATGAGACCACACAATGGGGTAAACATGGCCTGCATTCGCGTATACCAGCTCTCTGGTCTTTTCGCTGTATCGAATCAACGCCATGGTAATAAAACAGTTATTGCTCATCAAGTCATTAGACAAGCTGCTGTTGAGATTGTGCATTACCTTTTCTGGCTCAGGTGATTTTTCCTGGGCTAGCTCACGGCGCAATACCGAAATGGCACTGGCCATAAATAGCGCTGCTGGCACACCTTTGCCTGAGACATCACCTACCGCCAGCCAAATATCTCCTTGAGGATGCATAAACACTTCAAAGAAATCGCCACCGACTTCCCTTGCAGGCTGACAGCGTGCCTGAATTTTAACGCCAGGGATGTCCGGCCAGCTCTGGTGCAGTAAATTACTTTGAATTTGTCTGGCGACATCTAGCTCAGCGCGCATTTGCACGGTTTGTCGGTGAATTCGCTGATACAGCTTAGCGTGAGAGATGGCTAGGGCCACTTGCTCGGACACATTTTTGAGCAGAGCGATGGCCGCATCGGCCCATGTTGGCTGCTGAGTGTCTTTGTAAAGGCAGATGGTCGCCATCGGTTTTCCTTTTTCCATCAAAGGAACAACAATCCTGGTCACCATTTTGTGATCGACGATAACCGATTCAGATGTAATGTCTAAGCTAGAGGGGAGAGCAGGCAGATTATCTAGATCGCTGCAGAACGGTGGATGATTATCTGATTGTTCGTCGGATAGTTCAGGCTGGTAAGTCAATACATTGGTGGTTAATTCTGTAGGCAGGACTTCGACCGGATATAAAATCGCTAAATCGGTTTCAAATGCTTCACCTAAGGCACTGACAACCGTTTGTAGGGTATTGCTGTAGTCGAGCGAGCCACGCACGGCAGCCATGATATTGTTGCGCAACGACTCCTGGGCCAAAGCCTGGGAGAGTACCTGCGTGCGCTGCTTGATCATTTGGTAGATCTCAGCCGCTTGGGTGATGATTTCCTTGAGCTTTTTAGGATTCCAAGGCTTGGTAATGTACTTAAAAACTTTACCTGAGTTAATCGCTGAGACCAAATCTTCTAAATCTGTGTAGCCAGTGAGCACCATGCGGATTGTGTCAGGAAATTTCTCAACCGTGCGGCTCAGAAATTCAGTTCCGTTCATTTTTGGCATTCGCTGATCGGAAATGATAATGGCCATCTCACCTTGAACGGCTAAAAGTTCTAAGGCTTCTGCGCCACTTTTAGCCTTAAAACATTAAAGTCTCGGCGAAAAGTACGATACAACAAGTCTAAATTGTCGGGCTCATCGTCAACGACGAGCAGTTTGAGTTTTTCTTCCATGCTGGGGTATCTGTGGTTGCCTACAGAGGGTGATCGGGGCACACTGAAACCGTTATTTGAGCGTTCTTCAAGGCTGCTAATCAGGAGCGCTCAAAGGTAAGTCAGACCTAATGTGCCCGTCTTAGGATGTCTGCTAGCGCTGGGCGCTAAAACCAATCATTCATCCCATTTATCACTAGAGAAAAAATTAGAGAACAGAACAATGAGTCGCAATCAAATGCATTTTTGGCAGTACCGTTTTTGCTTGACTCTGCTGACAGTGCTAGCGTCAGCAGTCTTCCCGATGGGTTTTGCAGATGCTCAAGTGAAAAGTACGACTGTTTTTGATCTTGATCGGGCGATTTGTGCCAATAGTTGGGGGGAGGCTATTGGTATTGCAGGACGGCTGATGGCTAGTGATGCGACGACGAGTGCCCAACGAGCGGCTTTGGTTGCTTTGCGCCAACAGTTAGAACGTTATCGGGCTGAAAATATGTGGGTGCCTGATGCGCAAGCTTGCGATCGCACCAATCCTTACTTACTCGACATTGCCGATGTCCCTACCGTTCAGGCCACTGAGCCCTTAGGTTGGGAAGGCGCTCTTGCTGAAGCTGCGCATACTCGCAATGATGCAGAGATTGTGACTGCAGCAGTCCCCTTTTCGCTACCTGTGACAATAGGCGATCGCATCGGGCTGACGCCAGCGACACCCGTAGACTTACGCAACGGCCTTAATGTGGTGTCAGGACATGTAGGCCCAGGGCACAACGTCTATAGCTTTGTTGCCAAAAGGGGCGATCGCCTCGATGCCAACTTGCAAGTTACCCGCGTGATGCGCGGTGCACTATATACCAGCGACGACTCACAACTATTTATTTTTGACCGCGAAGGCCGCTTAATCACTTCAGCCGACGATAGCCCCCCTCACGTCAATGATATCGCAGCCGATGATATCACAGGTGAGCAGACGGCCAACGAACAGGCCAACGAACAGGTCAACGAACAGGTCAGTGAGCGTCCCGGCACCAGACAACAGTCTCGTATCAGCGGCATGGTTGTGCCTAAAACCGATCTCTACTTCGCGGTTGTCACAAGCTACAATAACGACCCCATTTTTGATCGCCAAGGGCACTTGACGGGATGGCAAGATAATGGCGGCGGACGTTTTGACTATACTCTGACCTTCTCTGGGATTACCCCCACCGATAGTCTTTACTAGGTAGCCAAAACTGATCTCAAGTAGCATCATCATGACAGATTACGTACAAATAAGGAGATACCCAAACATCAACGATACCGGGCATCTCCTTATTTGTTTGGATAGACTTTCAATCCTTAGGCCAGTACTTTAAATACTTTAAATACTATTTAACAAAGAGCCCTTAAGATTCTTTTCAAAATTATCCAGCATCTTCCAAACCATCAAGGCAGGAACTTTTAGCGCATGAATTCAGCGAATGAAGCCATTGCCGAGGTAAGCCTTTCTCGGAGTTGTCCAGATACCAAATCCCAGCACACCGAATCTCAGTGTCTCCCCACTCAAGATGTCGCAACTTGTTGCAGCACAAGCCAATGGCTATTGCTTAAAGCACTCCTAATTGAGGTGGGACAAGCTCAAGATTTAGACGAAGCTTTAAAGCGCATTCTCCAAACAATATGCCAACATCAACATTGGCAGTATGGTGAGGCTTGGCAGCTCAATCCTAAAATACAATGCCTTGAAAAGCGCTGTGTTTGGGATGACTCAACCAGAGACGAAATCTCCAAGGAAACCCCTTGTCATATAAAGAACTACGTCAAACCCCATACGGAGGGCAAAGTAAAAAACAACACTAAAGCCGAGACCGTAAGCGTTGATCCTAGTCAATTTGCTCAGATCGGTAATGATGCGATGCGATGCGATCAGGAGCAGGAAAACGGTTTGTTTTCCCTAGGCTGTGA
>JAAUPS010000067.1 GCA_012033015.1 Phormidesmis sp. RL_2_1 | reverse complement strand
GAAAGGCCAGAAGAAACAAGCGCCGTTTTAAGGTTTTTAATTCAGGTTTTATACTCAGCCCATTCTTTCGCTCATCAGCGCGCTGATCATGCCTAAAGATGTCCTCACAGCAATCCTCACGACAGCCCTCACGACAGCCCTCACGACAGCCCTCACAACAGCCTGATATCCCAACTATTGCCGCGACTCAGCTTCAGTTTGGCCCACAAAACAGCACCGCTGTGATTTCAGCGACATACAAGTTTGTCATCCCTGTTCCCCAATGGGAGCAGTCAGCAGAACCACTGCCCTATCTGAGTGATAGCGCCATCGTCGAGGCTCCAGATTTAGCGACTGGCGCACAGGCTGTGCTTTTTTTAATGATAAAGATCAAGCATGGCAGGCCGTGGCGACCGATGGCAGCGGTGTGATTATGATTAACGAGGCCACGCGATCGCAAGCCACTCAGCTCCATCAAAAAGTCTGTGAATTAGTGCCTAGGCTAGCAGCATTAACGCCAGCGAGTCTCAAGGCCATTCTCACCTACGCCAGAGAAGCTCTAAATCTGTCAGATATTTACAATTCCACCCGCACCTACGTCAGTGAAAAGCTGTTGCCTGTGAGTGATTCTGTGAGCGATTCTGGGCGTGAACAGGGGCAAAACTTTGCTGACAAAGCCTACGGTTTAATGCAAAGAAATCAGCAAATTGTGTGCCAAGCGATGTATGCGCCGGGGCAGTTCTTACTCACAAGCGAGGCAGAAACAGCCCAAGTCTTTCAGCAGGGTGGTGTGATTGTCGAGCAGCAAGGCAGCATCAGAGGGATTCAGCCCGATGTTTTCCTGCGCACCTACCAATTGGCCAATGGTCAGCCTATTCATCGGGTTGAAGACTTAGCGCTGTACTCACCGTAATTACGTCCCTCATGGCTTAAGCAGTCGTCTGACTGGTGCTTTCGATGGCGTTCAGGGTCTGTCTTGATGGTGGTGAAGTACTCTAGGCGATCGCAGGGAATGAAGCAGCAGCGATCGCCGATTGGTGGGGGTGAGACGGCGTTACCCTTCTTTTGCAAAACTTTGACGAAACCACAAGGTAAGATACCTGATGTAGTGTTCGATACCAATTGAATCCCACAAGCTTGAGGCCAAAACCGTGCCCTTTCTCCTTCAAGTCGCCCATCATATCGAGCGCTTCACCAACGCCATCGGCAAACTCGCTTACTGGCTAGTGCTAGTGATGATCGGCGTCGGCGTGTGGAATGTGCTCGGTCGCTACTTGGGCAATGCCATCGGCCAAAACCTCAGCTCCAATGCCCTGATCGAAACCCAGTGGTATCTGTTCGATCTGGTGTTCTTGCTTGGGGCTGCCTACACCCTCCAGCACAACGAACATGTCCGCGTCGATGTGTTTTACGCTCGCTGGAGCCGCCGCCGACAGGCGATGGCCGATTTGTTTGGCACAGTGGTTTTTCTGATTCCGTTCTCAGTTTTGGCGATTTATTTCTCTTGGGGCGCAGTCCTTCAGTCTTGGGCCGTTCGCGAAACCTCACCCGATCCAGGTGGGCTGGCCCGCTATCCGATTAAAACCATGATTTTGGTCAGTTTTGCGCTGCTGATTTTACAAGGTATTGCCGATGCAATTAAAAATTTAGCCATCCTCTGCGGCCACGTCACAACAGAGACCGCGGCTAACGGAGGAGAAGCGCCATGATTGCAGATGCCCTCGGCCCTTCTATGTTTGCTGGGGCGCTGGCGTTGCTTGCACTCGGCTATCCGGTAGCGTTTGCCCTAGGTGGGGTGGCCATTCTCTTTGGGCTGCTCGGGATTGCGTTGGGCATTTTCGATCCGATTTTTCTCACGGCAATGCCCCAGAGAATTTTCGGCATTATGAACAATTTCACCCTGCTGGCTATTCCCTATTTTATTTTTATGGGTGCCATGCTCGAAAAATCGGGCATCGCTGAAGATTTGTTAGAAACCATGGGCAGCTTGTTTGGCCGCATTCGCGGCGGATTGGCCGTAGCGGTGGTGGTCGTTGGCGCGCTTTTAGCAGCGACCACAGGGGTGGTGGCGGCCACGGTTGTGACTATGGGCCTGATTTCGCTGCCCACCATGCTGCGCTATGGCTACAACAAAGATCTCGCCAGTGGTGTGATTGCCGCATCCGGCACGCTTGGGCAAATTATTCCGCCCAGTATTGTGCTTGTCGTCTTGGCCGATCAGCTCGGTATTTCGGTTGGCGATTTGTTTTTAGGCTCGGTGATTCCTGGGCTGATGATGGCCGCAGTTTTTGTGGTGCATGTGCTGGTGATTGCCCTGGTGCGCCCCGACATGGCTCCGGCGCTCCCTGCCGAACTCATAGGAATTCGCGGCCAAGCCCTGTTGAGCAAAATTATTCAGGTGATGGTGCCGCCATTGGCATTGATTTTGCTGGTACTGGGCAGCATTTTTTTTGGCGTGGCGACACCGACCGAAGCGGGTGCGCTGGGCTGTTTGGGTGCGATCATCCTGGCTGCGCTCAAAGGTCAGCTCCATATTCAAGGATTGCAAGACGTGTGCGATCGCACCTTGCGCACCACCAGCATGGTGATCTTCATCCTGATTGGCTCCACCGCATTTAGTTTGGTCTTTAGGGGGTTACATGGCGATCGCTTTATTTTTGATGCCCTTACCAACCTGCCCGGTGGCGAAGTCGGCTTTTTGATCGTCAGCATGGTAACCATTTTTGCCTTGGGCTTTTTCATTGACTTTTTTGAAATCGCCTTCATTGTCGTGCCCCTATTCGCCCCTGTCGCCCAGCAAATGGGCATCGACTTGGTATGGTACGGCGTCATTATCGGCGCTAACCTACAAACCTCATTTCTCACCCCACCGTTTGGTTTTGCCCTGTTCTATCTGCGTGGCGTCGTGCCACCAGAAGTAACCACCGGCAACATCTATCGGGGGGTGATTCCCTTTATTATGTTGCAACTGCTGGTACTCGTTGCCATCATTGCCTTTCCCCCGTTGGTCAATTGGCTACCATCTGTCAGTCAGTAAGGCCAGTGAAGGCCAGTAAAGAAACCAGTGAAGAGGCCAGTAAAGAGGCCAGTAAAGAGACCCGTAAAGGCTTCTAGCAATTACGATTGGCCTAACTCACTCGACAAAGGCTATATCAGGCCAGCCGAATCGACACAAATCATTCAGCGCCGCGTAGGTCATCCCAGTTGCCTTCCGATCGCATCTGGCCTTACCACAATAGCCGTAGCCCAATCGCCCCGAGCAAAAAAAGCACCATCCGCTTAAAGCCAACCGCATCAATTTTGCGAGCAAGCCCAATACCAAGCCCCATACCCACCGCAAAGGCAGGCGTTGTATAAATCGCAAGCTGCCACAGCTCAGGGGTCAAATGGCCTTCGACATAGTGTCCGCTCAAGGCAAAGGTGAGTGCCATGACATATACCCCCGGCAAATTTCCTTTAAATTCTTCAGGGCTCCACTGTTGGGAATTGGCATACATCACCAGCGGTGGGCCTCCCGTTGTAAAAGCACCGGTCAAAAAGCCCGAAACACCGCCAAACACATAGGCCCAGCGGGGAGAGTCTAACGTGGGCAGACTCAACACCGGCATCATCAGGCGTAAAAAATCGTAAGCCACATAGAGCACGATCAAACCGCCGAGCACTTTGCGGGCAATCGCTTCAGGCACATAGTGTAGCCCGACTAAGCCCAGCGGAATGGCCACCAGTGCCGATAGCACCAAAGGCGCGATCGCCTGCCAACGAAAACTATCGCGATAGTAAATCCACAGCACTCCGCTGCTCAGCAAACACATCAGCAGCACTAAAGGAATGGCCAGATCCAACAGCTAAAAAGAAGGGGAGAGATGCGATCGCACCAGCGCAAATCCAAATCCTGCCAAACTTTGCACCATCGCCGAAAGGCCAATAATGCCAGCAACCCACCAAATATTTTCCACAAATCCTATCTGTACATCTGCCACCACATCTATCACCACATCTATCACCACATCTGTCAGCCAACACACCCGTGCAAGGCCATCAAACGGCTGTGACAAAAAAATCTTCCAGCCCTAATATTAACTTATATAAACACCCCCTCTCATCACAGGCAGCATGTCACTTGACGGTCATTAGCGCGGTCATTAGCGCGGTCATTAGCAAAATTACCGTTGAAGTTGTATATTCAACCCCACAACGGCATCGCTGGTTTTGTAACCAACCGTTTTGCTCATTCATCGTGATCAAAAGTAACCATGGGTTCGACTGCCAAAATCATCAAAGCGCAAACCAGGGAAATCGCCCAGCAAATGTCGCAAGCCTGTCTGGCCCGTCGTTTGCGGCAGGTCAATCGCACCGTCACCCGTCTGTACGACGACGCCCTCCGCCCCCACGGCCTCACCATCAACCAGCTCAACATTTTGGCTGTCATCATCAGTGAACAGCACATTCGTCCCGGTCAATTGGGCCAAACCCTCGGCATGGAAAAATCCACCGTCAGCCGCACCGTCGATCGCATGGTGGGCAAAGGCTGGCTACAGGTTTCCCGCGGCCAAGACAGCCGCACGCAAGTGCTGAGCGTTACCACCAAAGGACATCAGCTCCTGCTAGCGGTCACCCCCATTTGGGACAATCTGCAGGCCAATATTCTCACCCATGGCGGCCACAATATTTTGACCATGTTGAGCACCCCCGTACCCATTGTTGACCAGCCCAGCAATGATGCAACAGGTGATGGGCCTACAGCAGAATATGACAACGACCCTGACAACGACCCTGTTTCTGCAGACGACTTTTACCTGTAAAGAGGCTCTAGCTCAAGACTGTTGCACCCACACTACTGGCCCACACTACTGGCCCACACTACTGGCCCACGCTACTGGCCCACACTACCGATTAATAAACTCAGAAAAGCTGAGTTCATTCACCTTATTCCAATCCAGTACTGTCTTACGGAATTGCTTCCAGCCATCGTAAACCTCTTTAAATGTCCCATCTTGACCGGCTTTGTCTTCTAAAAAGGCCGTAGAGGCAGTGGCCGCAGCCGTCAAGATTTCCTCACTGTAGGGTGTTAGCTCTGTGCCCTGTGCTATCAAGCTTTGCAATGCCACGCCATTGAGGGCGTCATACTTGGCCAGCATGTTGATGTTGGCCTCATAGGTCGCTGTTTTAAAAATCTCCTGATACTCTTGGGGCAAGGCGTTCCAAGCATCTAAATTCACCGTCGCATCTAGAGTAGCGCCTGGCTCCCACCAGCCGGGGTAGTAGTAGTAGTTAGCCGCCTCATGTAGGCCCAGCTTTTCATCATCGTAGGGGCCAACAAATTCAGCAGCATCAATCGCACCGCGATCAAGCGCTAAGAAAATTTCCCCTCCAGGCAAAACCTGCACATTGACGCCCAATTGAGACATCACTCGCCGCCGAGGCCAGGAATGCGCATTTTGAGACCCTTGAGATCATTGACAGACTGAATTTGGTTTCTAAACCAGCCGCCCATTTGTACCCCTGTATTACCAGCCGGAAAGCTAATGACGTTAAAGTCTGCATACAGCTTATGCATGACATCTAACCCACCACCGTGGTAAAACCAAGCATTTTGTTGCTGGGCATTGAGGCCAAAAGGAACAGTCGTGCCAAAGGCTAGGGCTGGATTTTTGCCGACGTAGTAGTAGGCTGCGCTATGGCCACATTCCACCGTGCCCGCTTGCACAGCGTCCAGCACCTGCAGACCAGGGACAATTTCGCCCGCCGCAAAAGGCTCAATTGTAAAACGGCCATCGGTGAGCGCTGAGACAAGATCGCACACCGTCTGCGCGCCACCATAAATGGTATCTAGCGACTGCGGCCAACTCGTCGCCATCCGCCACTGCACCCGAGGCAGGTCATCACTGACTGCACCGCCCCCCTGTTGAGGTGTACAGGCTGCGATCGCACCTGCGCCCACAGCACTCGCACCATAGCCTAAAATTCGTCTGCGTTTCATGGGCTCAAACCGCCTAAATAATGTATTAACCGATACCTATCAGCCAATACCTCCCATTAAATCATTCACCCAAGACAGCTTCTCCCCATAGTTACAGTTAGTAACCACAGCCACCTGCAGATAGCCCCATCCGAGATAAGAGGTGATAGAATCTAAGGCAATTCAATGGACATGTAGCTCAGTTGGATAGAGCATCAGATTCCGGTTCTGAGGGTCGGGGGTTCGAATCCCTCCATGTTCGTCATTAATCAATATCGTCTTTCATATCTTTCATAATTCTTGAAAGCTGATTTTTTTCATTCGTTATCACCCGTCTTGGCGAACCACTGATAATCCCTTCCAAATCTCGGAACGAATCTTGAATCTGTGGGCCACCCGCATTGATGGTGTACTCCCGAATAGCCTTATCGTGCCAAGAGCCTCGCATCTTAAACACATTGATCGCCCGCGACATTTCGCCACGAATTTCGACATACTGCAACATCAAAATCGTGTCCGTAATCGTAGAAATATGTGAATCAGTAATAGAGTGCGACCCCATAAACTGCTCAGTAGTATTGGTAAAAAAGCCAGTGATTTCCTCCTGCTTGGCAAACCCTGTCACCCCAATCACAAACTGCCGAAAGGCATTATTGCTCACCCCGCGATCTAGCGCCGACAGCGAATCAATTGCAATTCGAGAAGGCTTAAACTCAGCAATTTGCGACTTGATAATTTGCAGATGATCTTCCAAACCCGCCGATTCAGGATAAGCGCAAATAATCTTGAGCAATCCCTGCTGCTCTAGCTCTTCAAAGTCAATCCCCCAAGAAGAGGCATTGCGCGAAAGCTGCGATCTCGATTCTTCATAGGCAAACAAAATCGAACGCTCGCCATTTTCACAGGCATTCGCCAAAAAGTTACTCACCAGCAGCGTCTTACCCGTGCCCGTTGCCCCGGTCGCCAAAATAATCGAATCTTTGAAAAAGCCACCGCCGCACATTTTATCCAGCGTGGTCACCCCAGAAGAGACCCTCACATTAGAAGAGCGCTGAGTCAACCGCATTGCCCCTAGCGGGAAAATACTAATGCCATCATCGGTAATCGTAAACGGATATTCCCCCTTCATATGGGTTGTCCCCCGCAGCTTCAAAATCTCTAACGTCCGTCGCCGCCGCTCCCCTTCCAAAGCATTGCGCACAATCACCACATTGTCCGAAACAAATTCTTCCACGCCGAAACGGGCTACCGGGCCATATTCTTCAATGCGCTCAGTCGTCATCAACGTCGTCGCACCCATTTGCTTCAGCCTAGCCAACAGCCGAAAAATTTCCCGGCGCACCACGTCAGCCGCATCATACTGATGAAAAACAGCCGTCACCGAATCAATCGAAACCCGTTTGGCCTTATATTTACGAATCGCATACTGAATTCGCTCAATCAACGCCGACAGATCAAAACTACCCACCACCTCTTGACCTTCCGGATCGGGGCAAGCATCCAGAATAAAAAGCTTACCATTGTCAATCAGCGCCTGTAAGTCCCAGCCAAAACTGTAGGCATTGGTAATAATATCCGCAGGCGATTCCTCAAAGGTGACAAACACCCCCGGCTCGTCAAAGTAGGTCATCCCGTGATACAGGAATTGCACCGCCAGCAGCGTTTTTCCCGTCCCAGAAGTACCACTTACCAAGGTAGAGCGCCCCACAGGCAGGCCACCATGACTGATGTCATCAAAGCCTTCAATCATGGTGCGAATTTTTTGTACCCCTTTTGAGCGGGTGAGCGCCTGACTTTCAGTAGACGACGATGATTTCATAACGGCATATCTTAAAAAATCTGACTAAAACTGACGCAAAACAAACTAAAACGAACTCAAAACGAACTCAAAACAATTAGCGAAAAAACTGACCAAAACCTATCGCAGCAAAACACTTAAAACCAGCCTAAGTTTCGACAGAAAAACACATACACCACCTATCAAAACTGAACCCCATCAGTTAAACAGCCCATCCTCTTGCAGTTCATCATAGAGAAGATCAAGCCCAATCAAAACCTTTTCACGATCAGAAAGATCGCCAATAATTTTACGCACAGGTGGTGGCAAAATTTTGGCCAGTGTGGGAGTAGCCAATATTTTATCTTCCTCCGCCAACTGCGGATTTTTCAAAACATCGATCACCTTCAAGGCATACACACCTTGAAACTCCTGCTCTAAAATCGTGTTCAGCATTTTCAGCGCTCTTGTAGAGCTTGGCGTGTTCCCAGCCACATATAGCTTCAGAATATAGGTCTTTGTCGAGGCATTCATAGTTGTTTGGGTACGCAAGCAGGTCGCTAGCTACATTTCACGGGGAATAGATCGTCGATACATTTCGCACAGATGGGCAATCACATCAATTAGGGTGAGACGATAATCTGACAAAATCTCTTCGTTTCGCCCTTCTAGCTGTAGCTGCTTCGAAAAATCATCAATCAGCTCCATATGGATTTCGACGATTTTGGGCACTGATATATCTGCAAAAAAGCCACATTCACAAAATCATCAATTTTTTGGTTAATGACAGGATCATTGGCAAAATAGTTCAAAATAATATGCCGGTAGTCCTGATACAGCTTATCTAAAAATTCCTGACGCTCTGCTGTCGTCATATGTCGTAAAAAATTGCGCTGATTGCGTTTGTAATAAACGCCCACGTAGCCTAAGCGCTCTCTCAGCTTTTCAGTCAACCGCTGTTGCTGCAAACTCAACAAAAATAATCGCTTATCACGCTTATCGAGCAGGTTGAGATCACTACTGCTATCGGCCTGTTTTGCCTCCACGGCTTTCGCTTCAGTCGGCAACTGCAGGTAGCAATCAACGGCCTGATGGATTGCTTCATCTATGCCTTCTAAATCATCGACATCTAGGCTTGTCACAGCATCGTGGTATGCGGTGGCAGAGAGTGTCGCGACGTTGTCGTCGTCCCGGCTCTCTGGCCTATCCTCCCAGCGAACATCGCTTCGTTCATTCGCATCCAAGTCCTCGGAGAACTGCTCGCCAGCACTGACTGTGAGCGTTGGTAGCAAAATATCTCGATGCTTGAGCGTCTGTAGCGCGCGAAAAGCACTTTCAGCAGATTGCACAATCAGACAGTCAATGCGATGGCGATTACTAATCACCCAATCGGTAAATTCAGGAGCCGATTTGCTCCAACTCACCACAAAACTCTTCTGAGCGAGTAGCTGATGCAAAGGAGCAGCCAAGGACTCAGTGGGAACGAACACACCGATGAGAAACTGTGCAGACAAAGGTTTTCTTAAATCAGTAGGAATGTTGAGCGAAAGGCCAGCGAATCGTTTTATTTACATTACTTAATGCTGCTTAATATTTTTTACTATTTTTTATTACTAAGTTATCTATTAGTCATAAGTATATAGTCTAAAGGGTTGATTTAAGCTAGGGGTGAGCGCTTATAGCGAAGTAAGGATGCATTCTTACTTTGTCTTGGTGAGCATTCCTTATCTTGGTGAGCATTCCTTATCTTGGTGAGCATTCCTTAGCGCCGTACGACGACGCAGGGTCTCACCGCTAGCGCCGCCAAGCGACGCAGGGTCTCATCGCTGCTCGTCAAGGCTTCTAGCGTTGGCGTAGCGTCTCCGAGGAGATGATTAGCAGCGGCTAACTCACTCGACAGAAGCTATGGCTTAAAGATTATTCTGACTGAACTATGACTTTAGTTTCGCGAAAAGATGGTGGTATCGCTGCCGACCAAGTGTGACGAGTTACCGCCCATTGGCACTGATGCTCTGTCTTGGGTTGAGCGTGCTGATCGCTGGATTCAGCTCAGCCAACGCTGCTATGGCATCGCCTTGGCCAACGGCCATCTTGGCAGAAATGAGCACCGCGCGCGCTAGCCCTTCCTTTTCTATTGATACAGCAGGTGATACAGCAGGCAAGGCATTTGCACCGGTCGAGCTATCGGCGGATGATGTCGAGCCCTCTGAGTCTGCGGGTGCAGCGCTTTTTACCACCCAATGTGCTGCCTGCCATGCTAACGGTGGCAATATTGTCCGTCGCGGGAAAAATTTGAAGCAACGCGCTATGAGTCGCAATGGCTATGGGGAAGTCGGCGCGATCGCAGCGCTGATCGCCCAAGGGAAAGGGGCTATGCCAGCCTACGCAGATCGACTGACAGAGGCAGAAATCAGTGCGATCGCCCAATACGTCCACCAGCAATCACTATCCGGTTGGTAATAGCAATCACTGCCACTAGCCATCGTGATCTCCATCCCCGTCATGCCCTGTGCCACTCCGATTCAGCACTCCGATTCAGCACTCCGATTCAGCACTCCAAATTAAGCACTGAAATACTTCGCCGCCTCGTGATACACCACAATCGCCGTCGTTGACTGCTCTGGATAAAGCTGCTCACTCTCATCCATAGACATGCCAATTTGCTCAACCTTGAGCAGCGCTAGCTGCTTAGGCTGATCCTGCATATTCGGACAAGCTGGATACCCAAAGCTATAGCGTGACCCCTGATACCGCTGCGCCAAAATATTGCGAATGCCCTCTGGCTCTTGATCGGCGTAGCCCAGTTCAATGCGAATCTTCGCATGTACCCACTCAGCCAACGCTTCCGCCATCTGCACCGCTAAGCCGTGGTAATACAGATAATCCGTGTAGTTATCAGCCGCAAACAGCTTCGCTGCAAATTCAGTCGCAATTTCCCCCATCGTCACAGCCTGCATGGGAAATACATCATACTGACCCGGTTGCGCCTGATCTTTTGGCAAAAAGAAATCAGCAATACACAGCCGCCGCATCGAACGCTGACGCGGAAACTCAAACGCAGTAATCGGCTCGCTCATTTCCCCATTCTGGGCTGCCTGCCAGTCGTAGAGATAAAGCGTATTGCCCTCTGCCAAACAAGGGAAATAGCCATAGGACAGCTTAGGTTCCAGCAGCCTTTCATCCAGAATTCGCTGCTTCCACCCAGCCAAAATAGGCTGCACCTTTTCTGCCAAAAATGCATCGTACGCCTCGCGAGACTGCCCCTTGGGTTTACGGAACTGCCATTGCCCCGCCACTAGTGCCTGCATATCTAAATAGTCAAACAGCGCCTCGAGAGGAATATCCCCATTCGTTAATATCTTCGGCCCCCAGAAAGGAGCCGCAGGCCGAGCGATATCAATCGCCACATCGTCAGAGCGCCGAGTGTCGATGACGGTAGGCTCATCAGCCGCTGTTGCTGACCGCTCAGGAGAATGGTTTAGGGCAACCTTCGCGGCCTTAGAGACCTGACTCATCGGATGATCGTCTGTAAACCCTTTCAGGTTGTCCCATTTCCCTTGCTGCTTAGCAGGCATCAGCGCATCCATAAAGTGCAGATCAGCAAACGCATCTTTACCGTAAATCACCTGACCTTTATAGACCTTTTGACAATCCTCATAGACAAACTTAGGCGTTAGCGCCGCGCCACCCAAAATCACCGGCACATCAATTTCGTGCTCATTGAAAGTAGCCAAATTATCTTTCATAAACGCGGTAGATTTCACCAGCAGACCGCTCATCGCAATACAGTCCGCCTGGTGCTCTCTCAAGGCGGCAATAATATTATCGACTGGCTGCTTGATGCCAATATTCACCACCTTATAGCCATTGTTAGAAAGGATAATATCGACTAAATTTTTGCCAATATCATGCACATCCCCTTTCACCGTTGCAATCACAACCGTGCCTTTGCCGCTACCGTCCGACTCAGCCTTATCCATGAAAGGCTCTAAATAAGCCACCGCTGCTTTCATGGTTTGGGCTGATTGCAGCACAAACGGCAGTTGCATTTGACCTGAACCAAACAGTTCGCCCACCACTTTCATGCCATCTAGCAAAAAGGTATTGACAATGTCTAACGGCGGATACTGCTTTAGCGCTTTCGCCAACTGCTCTTCCAAACCAATGCGCTCACCGTCAATAATATGGCGCTTGAGCCGCTCCTCCAAGGGCAGATCTTCAGCTTGAGTGGTGCGCAGTTGCTGTGTGCTCTTACCGGCAAATAAAGTCGTCAGTTCACCCAGCGGATCGTAAGTACAAACGTCCCCATCAAACTCACGGCGGTCGTAGATCAAATCGCGACATATTTGCTGATGTTCAGGGTCAATCTTCGCCAGCGGCAAAATTTTGCTAGCACTGACAATTGCCCCATCCATCCCCACAGCCATCGCTTCGCTGAGGAAAACCGAGTTCAGCACTACCCGTGAGGCGGGGTTTAGGCCAAACGAAGCATTAGAGACGCCCAGCATGATATGACAGCCCGGCAGATTTTCACGAATCATGCCGATCGCTGCAATTGTTTCTTTGGCGTTGATCCGATCTTCTTCAATGCCTGTAGAAATCGGCAGTACAAGCGTGTCAAAGAACAGCTCATAGGGAGGAAAGCCATATTCCACCGCATCGCGGTAGGCCCGCTGGGCAATTTCAAATTTCTTTTGTGCCGTTCGTGCCATTCCATCTTCATCAATGGTGCCAATCACCACGCCCGCACCATAGCGCTTGGCAATGTCTAGCACCTTGAAAAAGCGCTCGTCACCATCTTCATAGTTAGTAGAATTTAAGATGCATTTTCCACCAGCCACTTTTAGGCCTGCTTCCATCTTTTCCCACTCGGTCGAATCCAGCATCAATGGCAAGGTGATGTTAGTGACCAAGCGTGATACCAACTCACGCATATCGCGCTCACCATCGCGGCCCACGTAGTCTACATTCACATCTAAAATATGGGCACCTTCTTTGACCTGCGCCTTGGCTAGGGCCACCAAGCCATCCCAATCTTCGGCGTTGAGCAGGTCACGACACTTTTTAGAGCCACTGGCATTCAGGCGCTCGCCTACAATCAAAAAGGCGTTTTCTTGCTCGTAGGGCTGCGGGCTATAAATAGAGGCAGCAGAAGGCACATAGGGCAGTTCGCCATAGGGAGGGAGTTGCGATCGCACACCCACAGGTCTAGGTTTAGGCGTCAAATCTTTCGATAGCTCAGCCAACTGGGCGATATGCTCTGCCCTTGTGCCACAGCAGCCACCGATGATTTGCACCCCAAAATCTTCCACAAAATGCATCAACTGCATCCGCAACTCCATTGGCGTTAGCCGGTAGTGCGCCTGACCACCGACATTCTCAGGCAAACCCGCATTCGGAATGCAAGACACAATAAAAGGCGAGTTCTCAGACAAATACTGGATATGCGCCTTCATCTCTGTCGGGCCAGTGGCACAGTTAAGCCCCAAAATATCAATCGGATAGGGCTCTAATATCGTCAGCGCCGCCCCAATTTCCGACCCTACCAGCATCGTACCCTGCTGCTCTACCGTGACCGAAACCATCAACGGTAAACGCACTTGCTTGTTTTCAAAAATTTCCTCAACCGCCATCAGCGCCGCCTTAATTTGCAGCACATCCTGACAAGTCTCTATCAAAATCAGATCAACGCCGCCATCATAAAGCCCTTCTACCTGCTCTAAATAAGCCTCCTTCAATGTGTCAAAATCCACATGACCCAACGTCGGCAGCTTAGTACCAGGGCCAATAGAACCCGCCACAAAACGAGGCTTTTCGATCGATGAATAGTCATCGGCAGCTTTTCTAGCGAGCTGCGCCGCTTTTTTGTTTAATTCATAGGCGCGATCTGCTAAGTCATACTCGGCCAGCACCAGCGCTGTCCCACCAAAGGTATCCGTTTCAATCACATCTGCACCCGCCGCCAAAAAACTGCGATGCACCTGATCTACAGCCTCAGGCTTCGTCTCTACCAAATACTCATTGCACCCCTCATATTCTGGGCCACCAAAGTCCGCCGCCGTCAGTTCCTGCATTTGCAGCGAGGTACCCATCGCCCCATCAAAAACCAGTACCGGGCGCTCAGGACTTTTCAGACGATCTAGGAATAGACTTTTCATAGCCACATTGCAATATGTGTAAGGAGGTGAGAAGGAGGGTCATAGGCCAGCCTTGGCAGGTATTAAGCGAAAAACCACAGCCTACAGCTCTTGCTTATTATGACTAAAAAAACTTCAGCACTATCATCACAACACCATGAGTGCGATCGCTGCTTGGACATCAAGTTTTCTCATAAACCCTCTCATAAACCCTCTCATAAGCCCTCTCATAAGCCCTTAGTCTACGCCTGAAAACCAATAGCCACCATGCATATATAGCGCTACCCGGATGCATTCGAGCAGCGTTTCTCACTTGGTTAGACTACAGATATGTCGGTAAAACCTTTACAGAACAACAGGCCAAGCGAACAAAGCTATATAGTTGCGCCAACCAGCCTCATTGAGAACTGCAGTAGTAACTCAGCCAACTTAAAATAACCCCACACACAACTAGGCCCTATTATTTTCTCCAGCGCTTGTAAAACCTCTCAATCTCAGAATCTGAGTACAATGCTTAATCAGCTCACTGTTATAAACTTTATCGATATAGTCAATCGGAAAGTCAACTTGCTCTAAAAAAGCCTTGTAAAGATTTTTATACAGTTTTTGAGAACCAATATTAGATTGCACAAGATTAAAATTTTGGAGCCCTAGAAACTCTTGAAATGCGCTTTCATAGCAAGTATTTAAAGATTCCAGTTTCAACAAAAGAATCTTTGCCGTTCCAGCATCATAAATACAATAGTCTTTTCCCGAAAGAGGAGTCTCCGAGAATATATCGACATCAAAGTTAGCTCTTATCTCATGATTAAACCACTCAAATGGATGCTCCCAATCTGAGTTATAGACACACTCTTTACAGAAGCGTTCACTCAGGCTTTTCAAAACTTTTTCTTCCCCCTCTTTGGCAACTTCCTTTCTATAATCTAATCCCAAAGGAATTTCTATTTCTAGCTTTTGAAAAAAGGAAGATATCATTTTGGCAATTGGATCCCTTACAAGCGTAATCAAACGCCAAGAACTATTAACTTGATTGTGATCTATTTGACCTCGCAAATACTCTGCCTGCATAGATTCATAATAAATAAAGCGGCGTTTTGAGAAATTTATTCTGTCATACTCGACTCTTTTATCTATTTTTTCTGGACTCAGAGTATGAACATGATAAAGAGGAACACCAAGATTTGCAGATTCAAGACTTTTCCAAATCGTTGTAGAGCCAACCTTGCCCATTTGATAAATAATAATCTTTCCTCTTCTATTTAATCCTTCTCTCCATAAACGCAAAAGATGATACGAATGCGTAACGTAGTAATTTTGCCTAAGCAAAGGCTGAAGAAAAGATCTGACTTTCATAAGTGTATTAGGATTGAGTATGGACTTACGATTGGGTATGGTTTACAAATCTAGCAATAATAACAATTCCAGATTAGCTCTAGATATTCGAGCAAAATATATTTGAATAAGACATCATCTCAATGAACTTTTACAGAACTTGATCAAATTTCAAAATGCCTAAAACACGTTCTGTCACCTTTGGGAAACTGAAAAGGCACGATATCTAAAGCAAGCATAGTTTCTCACAAGCATAGTTTCTCAACAGTGCTAAATAACGATTAAATAACTATATAGCGTTTCTCAGATGCATTCGAGCAACGCGAGTCGCTCGGCCTGTTGCTATATAAAACTTTCAGCCTGAAAACTGTACCTCAGCCAAGCGGCCAACGCTATATTGAGATTTAGAGTTTCATCACAACCATTACTCTCGCTTTGAAATAATCTTTGCTGGCACACCAACTGCAATCGAGTAAGCTGGAATATCTTTAGTCACCACAGCCCCTGCACCGATTACACTTCCTTTACCAATTCTCACCCCATCTACCACCCTTACGCCAGTGCCTAACCAACAGTCTTCTTCAATGACAATGCCTTGAAAGCTACTTTTTTGTTCTCTGATATTTTTTAAAGAATCTGCAAAACTGTGGTTGCTAGCATAAATGCTCGAATGAGAGGCAATCAAGCAGTTCTTACCAATATTGATACTTCCCCCGGACAAACAAGTGTAAGGGCCAATACGAGTATAGTCTCCTATTTCTATATCTTGATAATTCGCCTTAATATCAACACCACGGTCGAGACTAACCCTTTGACCAATATATATATTGCTATGTCGATTTAAACTTCTGACACGAACTCCTCGTGCAAGACTGCTGTGATCGCTAATTCTAATTTGCTTACAACCTATCAGCTCCACACCAGACTGAATACAGACAAATGCACCTAAATAGTCAAACAAAAAGCGATAAATCAACCTTCTCAAGAGCCTACCCATAAAAAATGGAAAGTGCTCTAAGAATGGGAATATAAGCCCTTCTATAGATCTGGAGAATTTAGAAGATGCGGCTGCTTGCCAGCGATTTGTCTGCCTGTATTTTTTGAGCATTTGCAGTTTTATGGGATACATATCCAATCTGAGCTTCAATCAAGCGCTACTAGAATAAATTGCTGACTCAAACCCCATAGGGATAGAGGATAGACAACATAAAAACAAAATAGAATACCAAGATAATCGGAAGCTTCAGTTCATGCTCTAATCTAAGCTTAAGTCTATATTTTTCTCTTGAAAGCGATTAGTACCAAGACATATTCACCTTTCTTAGTTCCAATGAGTCGCCGTGAATTCTTTTGCACTTAACTCTCACTCAATTGAGTCATCGTCTGGAACCACCATGGTTTTTCCCTATCAAGGCAGTTTTAGTAGCTCACATCTATAGTCCCAATCCGTATCCCCAATCTGCACAAACCCAACCAAACCGATATCTACGGTAAGCGACTTTCACGATCAGTACCATAGACTAAGACACTTACTTCTACAATCTGTGTAGCTTTACGATTGAAACACACTGTGACCCGAGCTAATCGTTTAAGATCAAATCGCCTGAAGCAATCAGAGGCTCCTCTAGTAAGCGCTCTCAGCCATTGTGCCCATCGTACTAACGCTCCATTTCATACCCCTGGGCACAAACGCGGTCAGGGCATTTCTACGCACCATCGACAGCTTTTCGGTGACGCTGCTTTTCGTGTAGATCTAACTGAACTTCCTGACTTAGATAATCTCTTCCAACCCAAAAGTGTCATCTTAGCGGCCCAAAGGCTAGCTGCCGAAGCCTTTTCGGCTGAGCAAACTTGGTTTTTAACGAACGGCTCTACTTGTGGTATCGAAGCAGCCATCCTCGCAACCTGCAATCCCGGAGACAAAATAATCGTATCGCGCAACGTTCATTCTTCTGTAATCTCAGGGCTCATCCTCTCAGGAAGCATTCCCATCTATGTATCACCCTCATATAGCTACGATTGGGAAATTCCGATCGGGATAGATCCCCATATGATCGAGCAAGCCATCATCCAGCACCCTGAAGCTAAAGCTGTTTTGATAGTATCGCCTACTTATCACGGTGCTTGCTCAGATCTAGAAAAAATTGCGCACCTGACGCACGCTTACAACCTTCCTCTCATTATTGACGAAGCCCACGCAGCTCACTTTATTTTTCACCCACAGATGCCGATCTCTGCCCTAGAAGCAGGAGCTGATATCGCCATACAATCTGCACACAAGGTTCTTAGCACCTTTACACAGGCTGCTTTCCTCCATGTTCAGGGAAATCGAATTGATCGCCATCGCCTTAATCAGTGCCTTCAGCTTACCCAATCTACCAGCCCTAGCTACTTACTCTTAGGCTCTCTTGATGCTGCCCGTCACCAAATGGCAACAGAAGGACTTGATTTAATGTCACAAACCTTGGCCCTAGCAGATCGGGCATATAAAGAAATTAGTAAGTTTGAGGGGCTGCGAGTACTGCAGCCTCGAACAAAGACAAATCACAAGGTGGGACATTGGCAAGAAGAACAAATTGAAGGCGATCGAACACGCCTTACAGTAGACGTTTCCGCCTTAGGCATCACGGGTTTCAAAGCCGATGACATACTCCATAACCAGTTTAGTATCACAGCAGAGTTGCCTAGCCTAAAACACCTCACGTTCATCGTATCGCTCGGTAACACCGCAAATGATATTACACAGCTCATACATGGCTTTGAGAAACTCTGCCAGCAGCATCCACCGACTCTCCAAAACGAAAAACAATCCCTAAAACCATTACGTCAGGCTAAAACCCTAGGTCCACCCTCTTTTTTAGGCTCTTCGATTTTTCATCTTTCCACATCCCCACGTCAGGCCTTCTTCGCCCCCGACAGATTACCTCAATCCACCAAGCTATTGGGGAAATCTGTGCCGAAACTATCTGTCCGTATCCACCAGGCATTCCTACACTACTGCCAGGAGAACTTATTTCTACTGAAGCAATTGCCTACCTTCAACAAATCATTAGAGCTGGAGGCACCCTCATTGGTTGCACTGATCCAAAACTAAAAACGATTCAGACAGTCAAATCATCATCAGCTCAACAGTAATGTTCATGTAATGTTCATATCGTGAACATCTTCGAATAGGCTCTTCAAGACATCCCGTACACACACCTTACACACACCTTAAATATTCACTTCTTATATGTCTGCACTTTGGCCATATGTGACTCCTGGGATTCCAGATTTACTTTTTCAGCAACTGCCGGGCATCCCTCTGACCAAAAGGGAAGTTCGCCTACTCGTCATAGGCTATCTACGCCTAACAGCCGACGCTCATCTTTGGGATATTGGAGCAGGTACTGGCACTGTCGCTATTGAAGCCGCACTGCTATGTCCTAACGGTCAGATTACTGCCGTTGAACGGGATGAAGAAGTCGCTAGATTGATCAAAACCAATTGCGATCGCTTCAGTGTAAGTAACGTGAATGTCATTTCTGGCAACGCACCCGAGTGCCTGAATCACATCCATGGGCAACCGAGCTGTATTTTAATTGAAGGAGCGCCTTTACAAACCACCCTTGAAACTGCTTGGGAGAAGCTAGTAATAAACGGTCGCATTGTAGCTACAGCAGACAATCTAGAGGCACTGTATACCGCCTCACAAACCTTTTCAGCACTCCACATGCGCAATATCGAAATTGCTCAGCCAGCCGTTAATCGACTAGAAACTAGAGGTAACCGCCAAATCTTTGCCTCAGCAGATCCCATCTTCATCATCAGCGGCGATAAGCTCGAATAAATCTACTTGCAGCAATAAATCCAAACAAATACTCAATACATTTATCATTGAAGAATAGTTGAAGCTCCACGTCAAATCTTCGATCTGAATGGTGTTCTGTGTTCAAATTGCGATAAGAAAAATAATTGTCATATATGGAAAAGACTAACCAAAGTATATCTATAGACGTCACTGTCGCTATTCCAACTTATAACGGAGCAAACAGACTACCTCTCCTTTTAAATAGTTTGAGATCACAAACCAGCACAGAAAATATTAACTGGGAAATCATAGTTTGCGACAATGCTAGTACTGACGACACTGCCACGGTCGTCAAACAATATCAAGCTGACTGGCCTAGTATCTATCCTCTGCACTATCGCTTTGCAGCCGAGCAAGGCGCTGCTTTTGCTCGACAGTATGCTGTTGAATGTGCCAGAGGCGAACTGATTGCATTCCTAGACGACGACAATATTCCTGCCAATGATTGGATAGCCCAAGCTTATCAATTCGCGCAGTCTCGGCCCCAAGTTGGGCATTTGGTTCTCAAATCCATGGAAAATTTGAGAGCCAAATGCCTCAAGAGCTAGAAAACATCAAATGCTTCCTAGCCATCATCGAAAGAGGGAACCAGCCTCACCAGTATCAACCCGAAAAAGATTTTGTCCTCCTGCGGCCGGGTTGATGTTGTGCGCAGGCAAGCCTGGCTACAAGCCGTTCCCAAACGCTTATTTTTGAATAACAAAGGCAAAAGTGCTGGCTTAGCCAGTGAAGACCTAGAAGCCATCCTGCATATACAAAAATCCGGTTGGGAAGTTTGGTACAACCCAAGTATGGTAATCTTTCATGACATTCCAAATGGCCGCTTGGAGAAAGATTATCTCGTTACATTGTTTCGGTGTGTTGGACTCAGTCGTTTTCATATTCGGCTGCTAGGCATCCAGAAATGGCAACACCCCGTTGCCATACCTGCCTATATCGCCAACGATATTCGTAAATTGGCCTTACATCGATTACGACACGGCAGGGAAACTCAGCTTGCTACAGCGGCAAGATGCGAGCGAGAACTCCTTACCAGCACTATAGCCAGCCCCTTTTTCTCATTAAGAAAGTCTTTCAAGACAGTGTTCAAAACTATCAGGATAGGCATTACGCTGATCGCAATTACTGGCTAAAGCACATAACCCAAGCCTTTGAATCTGATTGCTTTCTTCTCTATCAACAACCTGTTGTTTCGCTGATACAGCAACAAAACAGCAACAAGGAGAAAATCGACTCAACTGAACAATCTCCCTATCAACAAGAACTCTTGCTTAGAATACGTTCAACAATGATGAATATGTTCTGCCTCACAGCTTTTTGCCAGCAGGTCGGCGGTACGGCCTAATGTGTGCTATCGATCGGTGGGTAATTCGTCATCTCTGTGAATCTCTCCACGATTACCAAGACATAACAGCTTCGTATTCAAAGCTTGCCGTCACCGAGCGCAGGCCATCATATTCCATTAATCTCTCCCAAGAAAGTGTTGAAGCTCCAGATTTAACGAAGTTTATAGCAGACCAACTAGCTCGGGCGCATTTATCACCTAGGTTACTTTGCTTCGAAATCTCAGTAAATACGGCTTTAAATTCACCGACACAAACCTATAACCTCATCCAAGCATTGAACCATCTCGGATGCCAGACGACTCTAGATGATGCCGTGTTCAATCGCTCCACAGTAGAACTAATCAATCATTTGTCCACGGACTATATCAAACTGGCCCCTGAAGGGATACAAAATAACAATGTTAAAGATATTATTGCCTGGTTCCAGAACAAAGTACAGCATAAGCAGCGCCCACTTCAGTTAATCGCTAAAGGAGTAGAATCTCCAGCTCTTCTTCAAAATGTCAAACAGATGGGCATTCAATACGCACAGGGTTACCAAATCAGCCGACCGCAACCTCTAAAGCTAGATAAATTTATCTAGCTAGTCGTCCCTGAAAAACTACTCAAAGCTAAGTCCGATGGATGCTTCAGGCTGAAAGTCGCAGGTTAGAATTACCAGAATAAACCACTATCATTGAAAAAAGCTTGCAAAATGAAGCCCTCACCATCGCCTTCAGATACTAAACTGCCGCTATCAGCCCTCGCACGTCAACTGAACTTGAGCCATCCGCTCGTGCAAATAGCTGAAACGATGGACTGGCAGTCGTTTGAGGATAAGTTCGGTCGGGTGGTGAAAGCGAGTGGGGGTCGGCCAGCCTTGCCGACGAGGTTGATGGTGGGACTGCACTACCTGAAAGCGTTGTACGACGAAAGCGACGAGTCAGTCGTATCCAAATGGGTCGAAAATCCATACTGGCAGTATTTCTGCGGAGAGCAGGTCTTTCAGCATGAATTCCCGTGCCATCCGACGAGTCTGGTGAAGTGGCGAAAACAAATCGGCACAGACGGTTTTGAACAATTGTTAGGACAGATTGTTCAGACCGCAATGCGCACGTCTGTGCTAAAACCGAAAGAGATTGAGCGAGTGAATGTAGACACGACTGTACAAGAAAAAGCAGTCGCTTTTCCGACTGATGCGAGACTTTACAATCAGGCCAGAATAACCTTGGTTCGCGCGGCCAGAAAGCGTGGCATCAAATTACGTCAAAGCTATGTGAGAGTTGGGAAGTACGCTTTCTTTAAGCAAA
>JAAUPS010000283.1 GCA_012033015.1 Phormidesmis sp. RL_2_1 | reverse complement strand
GGCTCCGCATCAGGCTCCGCATCAGGCTCCGCATCAGGCTCCGCATCAGATCTGAGCCCAGCCTATATCTTGGGTAACATAGCTGCGGCCTACCAGCGCTTAGGTCAATTTTCAGCCGCGCAAACCGCTTTAGCAGAGAGTTTGGCGTTGTTGCAAGCTGCGCCAGCAAAAGATTTGATCTACTGGCAAATTTCTGCGCGGGTTCTCAATATTCAGGGCCAAGACCTCTGGCAGCAAGGCCAAACGCAGCAGGCTCTCAATGTTTGGCAGCAAGCTGAAGCCTCCTATCGCAAGGCTGAAGCTGTGGCGGCGGCTGATTTTCCAGGGCGAAGCAACGCTGCTTTGGAAAATCAGCCGATGACAGATCAGAGCCAGTCTTTGCTGCTG
The DNA here is from genome assembly GCA_012033015.1 of Phormidesmis sp. RL_2_1. GTDB lineage: Bacteria > Cyanobacteriota > Cyanobacteriia > Phormidesmidales > Phormidesmidaceae > Phormidesmis. The sequence continues at coordinate 6,117 of JAAUPS010000283.1, read as the reverse complement.
ACGGAGCAAAACTCGGGGCTGCTGCTTGTGCAAATCAATCAGGCGTTGGCTTTGCAAGAATTGGGTCTCAATGTGCAGGCAGTGCGGCGGTTAATTCAGCTTGATCGCGAACAGGCCCAGCTCTCGCCTAGCTTGCGCCTTGTTTTAGATAGGGAATTGGCTCAGGCGTATCGCCGGGTCGGGGAATTGTCTGAGGCTTACGCCGTTTTATCGAAAGGTGTAGCAGTTGCTCGACAACAGCGTTACGGGGCCGCTGATCAGCGTTCATCAGATGGTACGGCAGGTACGGCAGCGCCGCCGATGACACCAGAGCAGTTGGCATTAATGCGACTGGAATTAGAGCTAGCTCATACGGTGCGATCGCTCAGTCACCAGGCTATCACCGTCGGCAAAGTCGCTGAGGCTAACGCCTATGCCGAGGAAGCCTTGATCCACTATCGGGCGGTGAGTGCGATCTCAAGGGGGGCGTTGGCTGATTTGCCTGATCACGCTTTGCTGCAGGTTCAAGCCGAGCTCAATCAGCTTAGCTATTTGATTGAAATGGGTCGATTGACAGCAGCGCAAGCATTGTGGCCAGAGATCGATCTTTCGGTGCTGGTGCCTGGACGATCGCGCACTGAAGCGTACATCAGCTATGCCCACAGTTTGGCCTGTTTGCGATCGCCTAGCGCTGTGGCCTGTGTGCGGCAAGAATGGCAAGAGGAACTGGGTAGGCCGGTTGCCGCTGCTGGGCCGCCCGTATCTTGGGAAACTGTGGCTGAAGCGCTGGCTGAGGCCATTCGCCAAGCGCGCAGCTTAGCCGATCCCCTGCTGGAGTCCTATGGTTTAGGTGAGTTGGGCCACATCTATGAACTGGCAGGGCAATGGACTGAAGCGATTGGCCTCACCCAGCAGGCTTTAGCGCTGCTAGAGGGCAAACAGTTGCCGGATGTTGCTTACCAGTGGCAGTGGCAACTGGGCCGACTATATGATCAGCCGTTGAAAGGTCAGTCTGAGCGGCCCGTGGGGAAGTCCTATCGTTCTGAGGCGATCGCAGCTTACCAACAGGCCCTAGACTCTGTCGCCGCAGCCCGACAGAATTTGCTCGTGGTCAACCTGCAAGTGCAGTTTTCGTTTAGAGATACTGTTGAGCCCCTGTATCGTGAATTTGTTGCGCTATTGCTAGCACAACCAAGCGATGATGGGACGCGGCCTGAACCCCCATTGCTAGATTTGGCAGTGCAAACATTAGATGCGCTGCATTTGAGTGAACTCGAAAATTTCTTGGGCTGCGAACTTTCCCAGTTAGTGAATCTCAATGAGGTGGGCGTCGATCCTAAAGCCGCGAAAATATATCCTATTTTGCTGCCAGATTATCTGGCTATTGTTGTCGATATACCCCATCAGCCGCCGGTTTTGCGCGGGGTGGCAGTATCTCAAACAACGGTAGAAGAGACGATTGAAGATTTGCGCTATTACCTGACGGTGCCCGGTAAAACCCAAGCCGTTTTGACTGCTGCCAGCCAGCTTTATCAGTGGCTAATGGGGCCTATCGCACCGATTTTGGCAGCAAACGATGTGATTGAAACTTTGGTTTTTGTCCCCGATGGGCCGCTGCGCAATATTCCGATGGGCGTGCTTTACGATGGTGAGCAATATCTGGTCGAAAAGTCCTATGCGATCGCTGTAGCGCCCCAGCTTGATCTGTTTGCTCCCCGTGCCAGCGTAGCGCCGCTGCAGGTGCTGCGGGGCGGGGTTGGCTTACCCCAAACGATCCGAAAGCAGCAGTTTCCGACCATTGAATTGCTTCGAGCCGAACTCGATCAAATTCCGGCAGAACTAACCGTTGCCACGCCTTTAATCAATGAAGCTTTTACCAAAGCCAATATCGAGCAGCAGCTCGCTAATGAGCAATATTCCGCCATCCATTGGAAAACCCATGGGGTATTTAGCTCCGATCCGGAGGAGACGTTTTTGGTGGCCTATCAGGCGGGCATTACGGCCAATGAACTCAGCGCCCTAGTCCAATCGGCCAGGGCACGGCAACGCGAACCGCTAGAGCTGTTAGTGCTAAGCGCTTGTGAAACTGCCCAGGGCGATCGTCGAGCGGTGTTGGGCTTGGCGGGTATTGCCGTTAGAGCCGGGACGCGCAGCACCCTTTCTACACTCTGGCGCGCCGATGATGGTGCCAATACTCAGCTAATGGCCTATTTTTATGCCGGACTTAAGCAGGGACTCACCAAGGCACAGGCCTTACAGGCAGGGCAGCGAGCCTTGATTACTGAACAGGGCTACCCAGCGCCCTATTACTGGGCGCCCTATGTGCTGGTGGGAAATTGGCTATAGACAATTCACGCTGAAGATCAACGGGGCCTACCCATGGCACATCGATAATTTCTGCAAGCCCAATAGCCTCTAACCAAGTTTCCCATCGTTGCTGAGCTAATGTTTGAGGCTGACCGGTGGCACCGCCTGCCAAAATTTCGGCTGTTTGCGCGATCGCGTCGTACCAAATTTCAGGCAAATTAGGATCATTCAGCTCGTTTTGAGAACGCTCATTGGCGAGCGTCGCCCGCTGCACCCAGCCGTTTACAGAAGGAATGCTGGTGGCATTGCGCTCATCAAATCGCCCATTGTTGGCACCCGTGTTGGATTGGCAGTAAACGTTTAAATACCAGTGATAGGCCTGTCCGTCTTCCAGTGCATAGGTAGCTTCGGTCGGAATAGAAATGCTGATAATACCGGGGCGTATAGGGACAAACTGAACCCCATAGATTTGCTCCTTTTCATCTGCGCTGAGCAAAATAAATTCTGCGTAGCGTACGGCCTCAGGCTGATCGGGAAAGTGAAAAAGAAACGTGGGATAAGCTGAGGCGGTATATACCGGATTGTTGACAGGAACAAGGGCCGTCAGCGGCGCATTAGCGCGATCGCACGCTTGCACAGAGGCATCTAAACCGCCCCCAGGCTGCACCCGATTAGGCGGTAGGCGACGCGGTGGGCGCGGCCGACTGGTGCGGCGACGAGATCGATCTAAGCTATCTAAGCTATTTTGGCGAGATTGCTTCAGTATGGGCAGCGATGTGGAAGTCGAGATAGGCAGCGATGTGGCGATCGCGCTGGAGCGATCAACAACGATGGCCGCTGGTGCTGGTGCTGAGGGCACTGACACTGACAGCACTGGCGCGGCCCATAGCGATACCCATAGCGCTGTCCCGCTGAAAATGTAGTGCGACTTAATGCAGGAAACAAAATTTGCCATGATTCTCATAAAGGCTAATACCGTTCTTAAGCAGCTACTCCGATACTGCCACATCAAGCTGTGGCTGATGCGAATCGCGACTCACCTTGAGACCAGCCTTATGGCCCACATGGGAGCCCACCGTAGAGCCCAATGCGGCCAAAGCACTCGGCACCAACGGCAGCCACAGCCCTGCAATCATTGCCAACCAACAGGTGATATACAGCAACAGTGCACCCACCATCACCATCAGCAGCCAGAGCTTTAGCATGTTTTTGCCCTTGGCACTTTTTCCCTTGATCACCCAGCTCACATAGCCGCCCAAGCAGCTCCAGCTCAATATCCACAGCATATCGCCCCATTGCCAATTGCCCCATTGCGGCAATGTCTGGATCAAAGGCCGCTCGTCTAGCACGGCGGCCAGCATCTGACTCACCATGTGGGCATGAACCCATAGCCCTGGCATTGGCCCATAGGGCGTGGCAAAATAATCTTTTGAAACCGGGGCGTTATAGCCCAGCAGTACCACTCGATCTTGCAACATCTGTGGATCAAAATTATTTGAAATGATCTGCTCGGATGAAATCTTTTGGCCCGGTTGATTAGCTCGGTAGTTCAATCAAATTTGGCTGCTGGCAGTCTCAAGCTTTTGATACCCCCCAAAGCGCTGGGGCAGCGATTGAAACACCACTGAGCCAAATTTCCAATGCTCGTCAGCAGTGACCTCTAATGGAGCAACGTCATTTTCATACAAATATTGAAAAGCAAGCTGAAAACTGAAGCTATAGGGCGTAGTGCAAGTAGACGGCATCGCCGAAAAATCAGGATCATAGGAGAGCAAATGGCGGCGTACCGACGCTCCAGCTAGTCCACTCGTGCCTTGGGGCGAGAGATCACCCCGAGTACTTTCAAAAACCCCGTTAGACTCGTCAATCGGCAGATCGCTAAATCCCACTTGTTCAATACGCAGGCGTTCTGAAAGCTGGCTGGGGACGCGGTAGTTTTTGTCAGGGCTGCTGTAGGCACAGACTAAGAACAAGTGAGGATTTTGTTCTACTTGCTGTAAGAATTTTGTATAGCTCGAACTGACCGATTGACCGGCTAGATTGCTGACTGGAACGGGTGATAAAGCGCTATTGAGCGGCGTGATTAGGTCTGCATTTTGAGCGACTTGAGTGGCTTGAGTGACTTGAGTGACTTGATTGGTTTGATTGGCTTGATAGTCAATGGTGTGGCCTTCAGCCGGTTTAGGATTGGCCCGATGTAGGTCAATCCCTAGGGCCAGCGGCTTAGCCTGATTAATCTTGTCAATCAGGCTGGTCAAGATTTCATCAGGCAAAGGGTAGCCATTAGTCACTGGTGGTTTCTGCTGACACTTCAACAACTACAATCCGCGAGTCAACGGGTTCTGCAGGGCGCTGCTGCATTAGCAGATCGTAAGCGGTGAGTTCAAAGGGCTCCAGTAGGCCCAAGGCTCTCAGCCCTAAGACGAGGCCACCGGCTATACAGCTTTTGACCAAGGGCGATCGCCATCGTCTGCGGCCATGGAAAATACCTGCCCCCCTTGGCCGCTGCAGATCTTGCCAATAGAGCGCTGAAGCCGTTGGATTTTGTGAAATAATCGGCAGCCAGCTTGCACAGGGAATGACATTATCCAGGCCAGCCAGTCGTTGACAGGCTTCTCTCACCGCCAAATGAAAGGGCTGACCGGCAGCAAAGGCCGTCAGTAGATATTGCAAAAATTTTTGGGCAACTGTGGTCGGGCACAGGCTCTTTCATGACCACCACGTAAGGAATGGGCAACTCCAAGAGTTGCTGAGCGAGCCCTAATCCATCGCAAGAGTTGAAAATAGCAATCTTTAAGCCGTTGGCGATCGCCTTGCTCAAGGCATGTTTAATTTGGTGAATGCTCAGCCGCTCTTGTTCGTTGAGATCAATGACACCAATATCGCCATCGGTTTGGCTATGACCTGCAAAAAAGAAAATATCCCACCCCTGAGGCTGCCACAGCTTTTCATGCAACTGATTAAGACTCGGGGATTGTAAAACGTCTAGCCTGGTATTGGGTAAGTCACTCAGCGTCTGGAAATCAGCAGCTAGGTCAAGGCCATGGCTATTGCCAAAGGCCGCTAAGATGCGTGGCTGGCTAGCACTGGCTGGGTGGGGAGAAAGCGGCTGCCAGTTACAGGCGCTAAAAGAAAGGGTAGCGCAAGGATAGGCTTCAAAGAGTTGCCACAGATGCCAAGGCAGCTTGCGGATTTGTGGGTCGCTAATTTCTAGAATAATTTGGGCGTCGTCCGTACGGGCAAGCTGATTGCGCAATATCCGATCAACAGTACGAAATTCTGGGGTATTAAGCCATTGGTTTAGCTTGATGCCTAGATCGGTGCATAGTTTTCTAAAAGCAGTTTCCGAATAGCGGATACCTTCTGTTTGGAGAATTTGAATACGGCAAGCTTGGTTTTGGTTGCGGGCGTAATAAAGCTGCTGCCACTGTTGCTGCATAGCTGCTAGATCAGGCGCAGAGGGTAGCTGCCCGGTAAACCGGCTAGGATAGGCCAGCGCTGAGAGCTCAGTGCTGGAATGATGAGTCACTGACGGTTGACCTAGTATTTCACCGATAATGGTCTGACAGCCTTCTTTCAGCGTGCCAGTACCCAAATTCAAAATGATTTTCTCCATAACTGACAGGTACCGGTAAGTAAAACATGAGAGCTAACCCCGTCAAAATTTTCTCAGGCTAAGTGGACGACTTAACATTTAGTGACGTCAGATCAGCCATTTCGCTTTTTAGTTATGGCTGTAATGTATGCGTATGTATATGTATGTATGCGTATATGTGTATGAGTATGTGTGTGTCATGTGTGTGTCATGTGTGTGTCATGTGTGTTTTGCGT